>JALYTZ010000171.1 GCA_030854025.1 Vulcanimicrobiota bacterium | reverse complement strand
CAGCAGTACCGGCGCTTCCTGCGCTAGCCCCAGCGCCAGCCAAATGCACTGTCGCTCGCCGCTGGAAAGCGTTTCAAACGCCCGAGCGGAAAACTCGCTCATGCGAACCGCTTGGAGCGCGCGTTCGATGGCTGCGTCGTCGCGCGCGTCTTCGCGCCACTGCCACCAGCGGTGATACGCATATCGGCCCATCGCGATAACGTCGCGCACCGTCAGGTGCTCGCCGAAGACTTCATCGCTCGCCATAAACGCAATGGACCGCGCGCGCGCGGTCGCCGCAATGGCGGCAACGTTTCGGGCCCCGATCTGCACGCTACCCGCGCTAACCGGTCCCGAGCCTGCCATCGCGCGCAGCAGCGTCGTTTTGCCGACTCCGTTCGGCCCAAGGATTGCGACGAACTCACCGGTGCGCACGTCGAAATTGACGCCGCGCAGCAGCGTGCGATTGCCGGCCCGCACTTCGACCCCGCGCAGCTCGATCACGCCGCTCGCCCCGGCGCGTGAAGATACAGGTACAAAAAGGTCGGCACGCCGATGAATGCGAGCAGCACTCCGATGGGAAGTTCGGCCGGCGCGACGATCGTGCGGCAGGCCGCGTCGGCGAGCGCGGTAATCGCCGCGCCTAGGCCAATAGACGCGAGTACGACGTAACGTGCGTCGGACCCGACGATGCGGCGCGCAATGTGCGGAACGATCAATCCAACGAACCCGACGGTTCCCGAAAGGGTCACCGCGCTTGCCGCCAGCAGCGACGAGCCGGCCAGGATCATCCACTGCGCGCGATCGACGTTTACGCCGACGGCAGCAGCGCGCGCGTCGCCCAACCGAAGCGCGTTCAGCGCCGGCACGCTCAGAAGCGCGAACGCCAACCCGGCCAATGCATACGGTGCCGTCACCGCGAGATCGTGCCAGCCGCGGCCGGCCAGCGAGCCGGCGAGCCACGAGATGATTTCGCTGTCGTAGCCCGCATCGCGCGATCGAGTAAGAACGGCGGCGATGAACGCCGCAAACAGCGCCGAAAGCGAAACGCCCGCGAGAATCAACCGGTTTACGTCGATTCCGGTGCCGCGGCGCGCAAGGCTGGCGACGAGCACTGCCGTGGCGATTCCGGCGACGAAACCAACGCCGGGAATCAGCGGCGCGGCGACGCCCAGCACGAGTGCGAGAACGATTGCGGCGGCCGCACCGCTGCTCACACCGATCAAGGATGGATCGACCAGCGGATTACGCAGCATGCCTTGCAGCAGTGCACCCGAGATCGCCAGGGCGGCGCCGACCGCCAGTGCGATGCAGATGCGCGGCAGCCGCAACTGCAGGACGATCGTGGCCACGTCGGTGTGGAGCTGGGGATGAGCGAGTACGCCGAAAACCGCTTGCGCGGGTAGCCTCGTACCTCCTACAAAGAGGCTTGCGATTGCGGCGGCCAGCGTCGTGAGCGCAATGCCGGCCAGCCGCAATCCGGTGGCGTTAACGGGTCGAAAATTCCAAGACGAAGCTGCGCCCCGGCATCGGATATCCGCCGGTCGGAGATCCGCCGAACTCGGCGTAGCGCTCGTTGCCCAAATCGTATCCGCGCAGCGTAAATAGGACACGTGCATCGATGCGTACGCGCACGTACGCGTCTATATCGGTATGAGCCGCAGCCTGATCGAAGAGCGGCTGCGTCGGATCGACCGGTGCGCGCGCTCCTGCACTGCGCACCGCGATCGCCGCGCCGTCGATCAGCGCGTTCCGCTTTCCGCGAAAACCTACTTCGAGATTGCTCGCTACGACCGGGCCGCGATAGGCGAGGCGCGCACCGGTATCCAGATTTTGAGCGCGGTACAGATCGGTAAGGTTCAGCGACGCGTAATAGCCGCGAGCGGGCAGCGTCCGAATTGCAAACGTTAGCCCTTGGATCGAGGCTCGACCGATGTTTTGCGGAGTGTACGTTGAATCCAGCACGATCAAGTCGCGCCCGCTCGTCGAAAACCACGTCAACGTTGCGCCGCCGAGCAGTGAGCCGTCGTCAAGTGAGAGATCGGCGACTCGGGCGCGTTCGTCGCGCAACGCCGGATTGCTGAATCCGGGATAGTACAGATCGTCGGCATTGGGAGCGCGAAAAGCGGTGGCCGCGTTAGCTTTAAGGAGCAAATCGCGCGATAGGCGAACGATTGCGCCGGCCGACGGTGATACGGCGCCGCCTTGCGCGCCGTCGCGCTCCGCGCGAACGCCGGCGTAAAACTGAGAACCGTTGCGCGCAAGCCACGTCTGTTGCAGGTATGCAGCGGTTTGTGCGAACGCGTGCACGGGCAGCGGGCCAGCTCCGCCGTCGTCCACTCGCGCCACGCCGCGAGCGAGATCGATTCCGTAAACCGTCCGAGAACGCTCGCCGGCAACGAGGTTGCGAAGGCCCGCGTCCAGTCGCCCTTCGCTCAAGAGCTGCGCGTAGGCAGGCGGCGGCGTTGCGTTCGGATCGAACGGACTATTCGGGCATCCGTTGTCGACCGGGGTATCGCATGTGAACGTTGCGAGCTGTTGCGTCCCGCCCAGTTCGAGCGTTGCAGTCGAATGCCGATTCTTACGAACGAGCGAAACGTGAGCGTCGCGGTCGACGTAGTTTTGCCGGCTGGTCTGCGAGGCGAACGCGTCCGAACCCGGGGCACCAAGGTGGTGATCGCTGATGCCGGCACTGAAATGCGCCGACACGGCGCCGAGCCGCGCGTCGAAAGCGGTGCGCGCGGTTGTCTGTTCGCTGTCCGCATCGATTCGGCCGGGGCGGCCGGGAAGTTCGTAGTCGTTGCGGGCGAGCGTTCGCGAAAGCGAGAGGTGCTGCGTTTCGACGCTCGCACCTTGCGTGCCGAAAGAGCCCGCGAATAGATCGACGATCGGCGCTCCCGCAATCGGCGAGGTGATAATGTTGATGATGCCGCCGATGGAACCCGCACCGTAGAGCGTCGAACCGCCGCCCTCGACAACTTCGATGCGTTCGACGCCCGTGGTCGGAATCGAATTGAGATCGAGATCGTTGATTTGCGAACCGCCGGCCGGAATGCCGTTGAGCAGCACGAGCACCTGCGCGCCCGAGCTGCCGCGAATGCCGAAACTCGCCGACGCCCCGGTGCCGCCGTAGCGAGTGATGGTGACGCCGGGCATCGATTCGAGCGCGGCGGCGACGCTGCGGTATCCATGGTCCACGATCTGCTGCTTTGAGATGATATAGGTCGTACGGGCCGCATTGCCGGGCGCCTCGTCGGAACGGTCGCTCGTTACGACGTGCGCGATTTCCGGAATCGGACTTGGTGAGGGAGATGGCGCTGCGCTTGCGTGCGGGACCTCGGCGAAGACGAAAATCAAAAGCGCGGCGCAAAGCGCGCGCGAATAAACACGCTGGGTTTTCATTGCATACCTTTCCTATACGCGAGGTGGTTCATGCAGCGCTTGCGAGTGGTATCCTGACTCGCGGATCGTCGCCGGTGCTCGGGTCTTCCCGGAACTTGCATTGCAAGCGTCCAGTGACGTCGAGCGGCTCCCCGCATACAGTGGCGCGACCGTGCCGGCATCTCACCGGCTTCCCGCGCGCAAACGCGAACCCGCAGGACTACGCAGCCGCAGGCTCGGCTTCCTTTCTGGCGGAATCCCGACCCTCGTGATCGAGCGCTTGATCCTCGCCTGCTCCCTGGCGTTCGCGCTGGCTTCGTGTGCCGCGAGCAACTCCCGCATCGACGTTGTCGATAAGCCGACGCGCATAGTTTCGCTGATGCCGTCGCTGACCGAGGATATCTGTCGAATCGGAGCCGGAAAACTGCTGGTGGGCGTTTCGCAATACAGCAACGGTGCATCGTGCGCCGCGGGCCTGCCCGTCGTTTCCGATTTTGCGAGCGTGGATGCCGAAGCAATTATCGCACTGCATCCGGCCGTCGTGGTCGGCATTCCGGCGCAACGGCGCACGACGGCATCGCTGCGTAGCGCGCACGTTCCCATCGCGTTTTTTCCCGACGATACGTACGATGACATCTTCGCCGACTTGACGGGTTTGGGGAATCTCACGGGTCACGCTGCCTCCGCAAAAGCACTCGTTGCCAAGCTGCGCGCGCAAACCCGCGCGCTGCAAACGGCGCGGCATTTCAAACGTCATCCGTCGGTCTTCATTGCGCTTGGCGCCGGGCCGATCTGGACCGTCGGTCCGCGTTCCTACCTTTCCCAAATCATCGCGCTCGCCGGCGGTCGCAACGCCGTGAGCGTTCTTCCATCGGCGTACGCGCAGTACAGTGCGGAGGCGCTGCTCGCGCTGCAGCCGGATGCGATCGTCACCGATCGTTTCACTCATTTGAACGAATCGTTCGATCGCGAACCATGGCGATCGCTCAACGCCGTTCGCACCCGCCACGTTTTTGTCGCGCCCGACGATTTCGAGCGTCCAGGTCCGCAGTACAATGAAAGCATCCGTTGGCTAACCGAACGTTTGCGACCGCTGGCGACGTAGCCCGCGCGATCGTAGTCGCCGTCGACGTGGACGATCCTCGCCGGCCGCTCGAACCCGAACTGCTCGAATTCGAAGCGCTTGCGGCGGCCTCCGGCGCGCAGGTGCTCGAACGCGTCGTGCAGCGCCGCGCGCAGGTCGATCCCTCGACGCTGGTCGGCAGCGGCAAGGCGACGGAAATACGCGAGCGCGCCGAGGAAATCGGCGCGAATCTCGTGCTCGTGCTCAATGATTTGCGTCCGCGGCAGCGCAAAAATCTCGAAAAACTGCTCCCGCTGCCGATCGTCGACCGGACGATGCTGATTCTGGACGTGTTCGCGCAGCATGCGCGCAGCCGCGAAGGCAAGCTGCAGGTCGAACTCGCGCAATTGCGCTACCGGCAATCGAACCTGATCGGCGTTGGAGCCGATCTTTCGCGCCTGGGCGGCGGAATCGGTACCCGCGGTCCCGGTGAAACTAAACTCGAAGTCGACCGGCGGCGCATCCAGGAGCGCGTCAGCGTTCTGCGACACCAGCTCGACGACGTTCGGCGGCAGCGCGAAACGCGACGAGCCGCGCCGCAACGGGACGATCTCGTCGCACTTGTCGGATACACGAACGCTGGAAAATCCTCCCTGCTCAATCGACTCGCGCGCGCCGATGCGCTCGTCGCCGATCAGCCGTTTGCGACGCTTGACCCTACGATGCGCCGCGCGTATTTGAGCCCGGGCCGTTACGTGCGCGTGGTCGACACCGTCGGATTCATAACCGACCTGCCGAAGGATTTGGTTAACGCTTTTCGCTCCACACTCGAGGAGCTGCGCGACGCGGACGTGCTCGTGCACGTTGCAGACGCGAGCAACCCCGATTGGCCGCGCCAGATGGAAGCCGTCGATGCGACCCTCCACGATCTCGAACTGAGCGAAAAGCCGCGCATCGTCGCTTTCAATAAAATCGACGCGGTGCGCGGCGAACTGCCGCATTTGACCGGTGCGTACTACGTGAGCGCGCGCACCGGCGCGGGCATACCCGAGCTGCTGGAGGCGCTGCAGCGCGTTTCTAAGCCGTAGCTCAGCATTTTCAGGCTACGATGAGCGCTATGCACTCGGGAACCGCGGTCGTCTTGTGCGATCTGGTCGGTGAAAGCGGCGGCACCGAACGTTACCTCGAACGCGTCTTGCCCGAGTTATCTCATGCCGGCCTTCCGGTCACGGTGCTAGCACGGCAGATCGCGGATGCCGATGCCTTCGGCGTGCCGGCCGAAGCCGTCGCATGGTCGGGCGAACACGAGATTCCGTCGGCGTTCGCCGCCGAAGCGGTAGCGCGTCGTTTAGCCGAGTTGCAGCCGACGGTCGCCATCACCTCGAACGTTTTCGATTCGGCCGTGCTTCGCGCGGTTCGGAACGGCGTGCCGGCATGGCTGGCACGCGTGCACGATCATCGCCCGTTCTGTCCGAACGGGGATCGGATGTTCCCGCAGTTTTCGGCACCGTGCAATGCGCCGATGGGCACCGCGTGTGCGGTAAACTCGCTGGTACGCGGGTGCATTTGCGGGCCGCGCGCGCGATCGCTTCGGCGAATCGATCGTCGAGTGGCCGTGCGCGATGTGATTGCGACCGCGGATCGCGTGCTGGTATCGAGTCGCGCGATGCGCACGCAATGCGTGCGCAACGGCATTTCCGCCGAACGCGTCGCGCTCACTCCGCCGC
>JALYTZ010000169.1 GCA_030854025.1 Vulcanimicrobiota bacterium | reverse complement strand
GCCGTTGATGTAGACCATGCCGCTTTCAATCTGCGATGCCAGACGCTGCGCGTGCTCGAGGTCGCGCGTCCAAAGATTGGCGCCGAGGCCGAATGCCGATTGATTCGCAAGTTCGACGGCGTGGTCGTCGTCCCGGGCGCGAATAACGGCGGCTGCCGGTCCGAACGTTTCGCGATCAAACATCGGCATGCCCGGAACGACGTCGGCAATGACGCTTGCGGCGAAGAAAAAGCCTTCGCGCCCGATCGGATCGCCCCCGGTGACGATGCGCGCGCCGTCGACGACCGACTGCGTGATCAGCGCGTGCAGGTCGTCCCGCAAATCGGCGCGCGCGAGGGGTCCGAGCTGCGTGCGTTCGTCCATCGGATCGCCGATGAGCTGCTTCGATGCGGCTTGCGCAAAGTGTGAGACGAACTTTTCGTAGATGCGGTCTTCGATGATGAACCGCTTGGCAGCGATGCAGCTTTGTCCGTTGTTTTGAAAACGCGCGGTAACTGCGGTAGCGACCGCAGCATCCATATCTGCATCGCCCAGCACAATGTACGGGTCGGAGCCGCCCAATTCGAGCACGCATCTCTTGAGCGCTTTTCCCGCCGCTGCAGCGACCGCGATCCCGGCGCCTTCACTCCCCGTTAGCGTCACGGCTGCGATGCGATTGTCCGCGAGCAGCTCGCCTGCTCTTTCGCCCGTGAGCAGCAGCGTGGTGAATACGCCTTCGGGCGCGCCGGCGTCGCGAAAAACCCGTTCGATTTCAAGCGCACAGCGCGTCGTGTTCGACGCGTGTTTGAGGAGCATGACGTTGCCCGCCATGAGCGCCGGAGCGGCCGCGCGGAAGACTTGCCAATAGGGAAAATTCCAGGGCATGATTGCAAGCACGGCTCCGAGTGGCCGAAACGCGACGTAGCTGCGGGTCGCGTTGCTTTCAATGCGTTCGTCGCCCATAAAGCCTTCGCCGTTTTTGGCGAAGTAGTCGCAAGCCGTCGCGCACTTTTCCACTTCGGCTTTCGCCTGCACGATCGGTTTTCCCATCTCGCGCACCGCGATCTCGGCAAGCGACTGCGAACGTTCGCGAAGCAGTGAAGCCGCGCGGGAAAGCACGTCGCCCCGAGCCGAAAATCCGGCATCTTTCCAGTCCGTGAACGCCGCCCGTGCTTGGTCCAGCGCTTGCGTTACCTGCTCGGGCGTACTGTACGCGAAGCGCTCCAATTCACGAGCGGTCGCCGGATTGACGGTGACGATCTCTTCCATGAAGCGTTTGTACCCGCTTTGACGTTACAGGCCGCGAGAAGCCCATGGGCCGCTTGGGCCTGCGTAAATCTGAATCAGATCGTTCGGGCGGAGATACTGTTTTGCAACCCGTTGGATGTCGGCCGGCGTGAGCTTCGCGTAACGGTCATTCAGCGTCGCATAGTAATCGGTCGGAAGACCGTTGATCGGAATGTCCAGCAATTCGTCGACCTGCGCGCTCGCCGATTCTTGCGCGAGCAGCGCTTCGGAAACGACTCGCGTTTTCGCTTCGGCCAGTTCGGTTGCCGTAACCGGCTGCGTCTGCAAGCGTTCGATTTCCGATCGAACGATGCGAATGGCGGGAACGACTTTTCCGGGCGAAGCGCTCAGCGATATCTCGAAGTCGCCGCGATCCCGATCGGCTTTGAGGGTACTGCCCACGCTGTAAACTAGGCCACGTTTTTGGCGCAGTTCCTGCCACAGAAGCGACTCGAAGTTTCCTGAGCCTGCGATGATCTGACTCATCACGTTAAACGCATAGTAATCCGGATTCGAGCGCGAAATCGCGGGTTGCCCGAGCTGAACGTACACTTGATTCGCGGATGTGCCGACGTACTCGTGCGCGGATGCAGGTTGCGGCAGGGCCATTTGTGTGGTGTTCGGGCGCGGGCCGTCGTTTTTCCAGGTGCCGAATGCGTGCTCGATGCCGGTTCGAACCTGCGCGGGAGTAACGTCGCCGACGATCGCAATGGTCGTCAAATCGGGGCGCCAGTACCTGTGCGTGTACGTCAGCAGGTCGTCGCGCGTGAGTCCCGCGACCGACGATGAGGTGGCGAAACGAAGACCCGGGTCTTCGGGCGAAAGAAGATGCTGGAGGTACGCGCGATCGATTGTCACTCCCGAAATGCTGTTTTCCGTGTTGATGCTGTTTGCGATCTGATCGCGCTGCAATGCGAGCCAGCGATCCGGAAAGGTCGGGTGCTCTTCGCCATCGGCCAATATGCCGAGCAGCGTGTCGAAGTCGCGCGCGAAGCCCTGAGCCGAAAACGACTGGCCGATATTCACGATCGCGCCGATGTCGTCGGTCACTTTCCGCAGGGCGGTAAAATCGTAGCGTTCGCTGCCGAAATCGGAAACGGTTGAAGCCAGTCGAATCAGCCCTTCTTGCCCCGGCGGCACGAATGCCGGCGACGATTCGATCGACCCGCTGATGTAGACGGTTGGACGGTCGTGCTTTTCTTGCACGATGACGCGCATGCCGTTGCTCAGCGTAAACGTCGTCGGATGCAGCTTGCTGCGTGCCGTCGAGGGTTTTTCGACCGCCGCTTTCAATGCTGCGGGCTCCACGATCGGACCGTTTGGAACGCGCGAGCTGAAGTTGTCCGTGGCGGAAGCATTTGATTTTTGCGAAGACCCGCTCTTCGGCGCATCGTTGGGCCGAAGATGTCCCACCACATTGGGGACGGACAGATACTTGTGAGCGGCAGCCAGCAAGTCGGCTCCCGTGAGCGCGTTTAAACGAGCATCCTCGGCGCCGACCTTCTCGCCGACGACGCCGTACGTATAGCCGACCAAATCTCCGTACCCGCTGATCGAGTCCGCGCTGTAATCACGTTCCGCAATCGTTTGACGCTTTGCTGCGGTCACCAGATCGGTGCTGAAGCCGGACTTCAGCACGCGGTCCATCGTCGTTTGAAAGACGCTCTGCGCCTCGGCACCGGTGTGCCCGGGATTAAGCACGATGAACACGTTCATCAGCCCGCCGCGCAGCTGCGTGTCGCTGTTCGCTTGGATTGCCACGGCGATGTTCGTTTCCACGAGTGCCTGATAAAAAGGGCCGCGTTCGTTGGGAATCAGCGTGGCCAGCGTGCTCACTGCGGGTTCGCCCGCTTCGGTGTCGCCCGGAACGGCGTACGCTAGATCCAGTACCTCGAATGGAAAGGGAAACTGCGACTCCACCGTTTTTCCGCTCGCGGCTTTCGGATGCACCGCGGCATGCGCCGGCAATCGCCGCGCCGCGATTTTTCCGAAGTCTCTGGTTGCAACCTCGAACACTGCGTCGTGCTGAACGTCGCCCGAAACGATCAGCGCCGCGTTGTTGGGTGCGTACCATTCATGGTAGTACTTTCCGATATCGGCGACTGTCGATTGCGCAACGTCGGACCGCTTGCCCAGCGGCGTTCGGCCGGCCGGAATATCGGGGTACGCTGCCGCGCGGACGCTCGAGAGCAGACTATAAAATGGCGAGGACTCGTCGCCGTCGATTTCATTGAGAACTGCCCGCTTTTCGATCGCCCAGTCATCGGGCCGCAAAGCTAAATGCTGCATCCGGTCCGCTTCGATTGCCACTGCGACCGAGTACTTGTCCGCCGGCGTTACGAAGTAGTATTGCGTGTAGTCGTAATCCGTTTGGCCGTTGACTTGCGCGCCCAGGCGAGCCGTGATGTCATCCAGGCCGCCGGCCGAGAGCGTCTTCGTGCCGCGAAACATCATGTGCTCGGTCGCATGGGCAAGCCCGGTCTTTCCGGGCGTTTCGTAGAGCGAACCAAACCGATACCACATTGAGGTTTGTACGACCGGTGCGGCGTGATCCTCGACCACGACCACGCGCAGCCCGTTGGAAAGCGTTTTTTCAAAGACGCCGCGGTCTCCGGCACCCGAATCTACTCCGGCGAGGCTCGCCGGAGCGGCGCCCGCTGCGAACGGAAGCATGCTAAGCAACAAGGAGAATAGAAAAACAGCTGGGCGTCTCATCGGCACTTTCTGACGATAGCAAGCGGGTCTAAAAGAAGGCTGTGAATCGCTGTTGTTCGCTAGTGAACGGTGATCGGAACGTCCAGCGTGTGACCGATTTCATCGGTGATGGTCGCCGTACAGCTTCCGGCGGAAAGCGGTTTCACCGAATACGTTGCTGCGGCTTCTCCGGTAACCGCCAACGTAATCGAAGCGATTCCCGTGCAGGTGCTTCGCTCCGAAAACGCCGCCTGGTGGTCGCTGCTCGTTACAAGGAAAAGTCGCGAGTCGGCGTCGGCATCGATCTGAACGTTCGACGGATTGACCGAGAGCGGGTTGCTGCCGGGAGCCATCTGCACCGGCGCCGTCGTTTGGCCGCGCCGCCACGACGTTCCGTCGGTAAAGCGAACCGACTGCACGTGACACGTAATTTTCGGCGCGATGAACTGCGGAAGTACGAATGCTTGGCCTTCTCCGTTTCGATAGCGATGCGTGATTTCGATGTTTGGCGAAAACGTCCCAACGTCGCGGATGACGAAGGACGTTCCGTTGGAATCCACCGCAAAGTTAATCAAGTCCGCCGTTTTCGACGTCTGATTGGTAAACTGAATCTGCATGCCGCCGCTGGTCGATGTCACCGGGATGCCAAATAGCGTGTTCACCGGATTGTTTGCGGCGGTCGTGTTATTCTGAAGCAAAGGCCCGCACGCATTGATCGCGACCGGAGGCGGTTCCGTACCCTGCGCGACGGCGGAATGCGGCAATACCGCAACGGCAACGAACGCAGCAAGCGCGATTCGAACAAGCGAACGACTTTTCACGATTGGGCCCTCCGGCCAACAGCCTTCTCCGCGGACGAACATGCCCCTAGCACCCTCGACAAGCTAAAGGTGACAATATCAGAGGCACGATCAAATTCTTGTCGGGTGCGGTATTTTAGGCGCTTGCCGGTGAGGATAGGGTGGCGATTGCGGCGCGGGCTTCGGCGAGATCGATTCCTTGTTTTTCGGCCAGCTTGAGAAGCAATTGTTCTTGAACTTGCTGGTGATAAAGTAGGCGGGATATGTTGTCGTGATCGGATTCGGCGCGCAATTCGTCGTGCTGGCTTTGCTGGCGCTGCGCGACCGCGATGACGAAGATAAGAATGAGTTGAATGATGTTGGAAGCGGTGAGCAAGAAGACGAATGGGAACGGATCCCAGTGCGTCGCGCTTCCGATCGCTACCCATACGATTTGCACGAGTATCGCGAGAAACAGCGCGATCGGTGCGCCGGTCGCATCGGCTATGTGCTTGCAGGTGCGTTCGACCGGCGAAAGCTGTTCGTTCTGACTCTGGTTGACGTCATCGACGAGCGGGTGATTCTCGACCTGCGCGGCATCCAGCCGGCCGTTTACGGGAGCGGCATTCATCATTAGGATCCTTTCGCCGGCATGGTGCCGAGATAGAAGTGAGCCGTCGATTCCACGGCTTCGTAGGGCACGCAGCCGATCAACTCGCCGCGTGCGACTGCGACGCCGGCTTGAGCGGCCAGCGACCGAACCGTTTCGAAAACGCGGTATAGCGGTGTCGCCCGGTAATTGGTGATGTTCAGCGAAACTTGCACACGCTCGTCGTTCAATTGTAAGCCCAGCGCCCTCAACGTGCGCATGCCGCCGTCGCGTTCGCGAATCGTGCGGGCGATGCGCTTTGCCAGCGCGAGATCGCTCGTTGCCAGCTCGACGTTAAACGCTATGAGTATATCGCGGGCGCCGACTGCAATCGCTCCCGCGCTTTCGTGCTTCGGAACGTCGCCGAAGTCGGGCCGCCAATCCGGGAGCAGAAAACGGGCGTCCAACCCTTCGAACTGACCTTGTCGCACGGCTGCGAGATTGCGACGCAGCGGCGTCGCGGCAGCTTCGCCGTAAAGAAACGACGGCACGCGCAGACGATCCCAAATGAGCTGCGCGGTTTCGCGTGCGAGCGAGATCGCGTCGGCCATCGTCGCGCCTTCGAGCGGAACGAACGGCAGAACGTCGAGCGCGCCGATGCGCGGATGCACGCCGACGTGCGTGCGTACGTCGATTCGCGCGGCGGCAACCGCCGTTAACGCGAACGCTGCCTCGCGCAATCGATCGTATGGTCCGGCAATCGTCAGGACGCTGCGGTTATGCGCTTCGTCGCTCGTGCGGTGCAGCAGTCGCGCTCCGGCGCGTTCAACCGCCTCTGCGCAGGCGTCGATCGTGGCTCGATCGCGTCCTTCGGAGATGTTCGGAACGCATTCGAACGTCGCCACCGCCGCTAGCCGAGGGCCTTCGCTATGGCGGACGCAATGTCGGTGCAATTCTGCGGCGTGTAAAGCGTGCGGTATCCCAGCTTGTTCGCCTCTCCGGTGCGGCGCGCGCCGGCGTTCACGGTCCGCACTTCGCCCGACAGTCCCAGTTCCCCGAACGCCGCCGCGTCCGACGGAAGCGGGCGGTTCCGAAAAGCCGACGCGATCGCGAGGGCGATACCCAAATCGGCGGCGGGTTCGTTGACGCGCAAGCCGCCCGCTACCGACGCGTACACGTCATGCGTGCCGAGCTGCATACCCGCGCGGCGTTCGAGTACCGCGAGAATCATAGCTAGACGCGCTTGATCGAGATTGTTGGCCAAGCGTCGCGGAGTTCCGTAGCTGGTTTCACCGACCAGCGCTTGAACTTCGATGAGCACCGGGCGCGAGCCCACGATCGAAGCGACCACGCACGATCCGCTCGGTCGCGCCGTGCGCCCCGAAAGAAACAGTTCCGAGGGATTCGCGATCTCGTGCAGCCCGTCGCCGTGCATCGAAAACACGCAAATTTCGTCAACCGATCCGAAACGGTTTTTGTAGGCGCGCAAGATCCGGTATTCGCCGGTCGCTTCGCCTTCGAAGTACAGGACCGTATCGACTAAATGTTCGAGCAGCCGCGGTCCGGCGATCGTCCCGTCTTTGGTGACGTGGCCGACGATGAACGTCGCGCAGCCGGTGCGCTTCGAAAATTCCATCAGCGCTTGCGTGCAGTCCCGGACCTGCGTCACGCTGCCGGCATAAGCTTCGGCCTCCGGCAGCCACACCGTTTGAATGGAATCGACGATCAGCGTTTTCGGAGCGAGGCGCTCGAGCTCGTCGAGTACCGCGCGAAGATTGGTTTCGGGAAAAACGAGCAAATCGTCGACTCCCGATTGCGCGTCCTCGACGTGAAGGCGCTGCGCGCGCAGCTTTACTTGCGCCGCTGACTCTTCGCCGCACACGTACACGACCGGGGCGCCGCTGCTCCGAACAAGCGCGGCGATCTGCAGCAGCAGCGTCGACTTGCCGGCTCCCGGCGGGCCGCCGATAAGGGTGAGGCTTCCCGGAACGATTCCGCCGCCTAAAACGGCGTCGAATTCGCGCATTCCGGTTTGGCGGCGTGCAACGCGAGCACTGTCGATTTCGTGTAGCAGCACCGGGCCGGTTGCGCCCGCGAGCCCCGGCGCCGACGTACGCGCCGGGGCCACCCGCATCGCTCGCTGATCGAAGGAGTTCCACGCTTCGCACTGCGGGCATCGTCCAAGCCATCGCGCCGATTCGAAGCCGCAGCCTGAACAAAAGAAGACCGAACGCGCTTTAGCCACAACGCGCAAAGTTTGCTGCGCAGCGCCCAAACGCCCGCTTGGGCGGGGTCCGCTCCGCGGCTGGGCGAAAAGGCCGCGCGTGCCACCGCAACGACAGATCGCGATTGACGGGCCGGCCGCGTCGGGTAAAACGACGGTGGCTCGCCTGGTAGCTGGTCGCCTGCACTTCCTGTACTTGGACACGGG
>JALYTZ010000166.1 GCA_030854025.1 Vulcanimicrobiota bacterium | reverse complement strand
GGTTTGCGGAGTCGCGCGTTTTTTGCGCCGAAACGGCGGCGATCGCGCGCGCATCGAGCGCCTGCGCGGCGTTATCGTACGCTTCCGCGAATCCGGTCGAATCGCGTCCGTTCATTTTCACGTTGATGCCGGCGACGGTGCCGTCGAACGACGAAAGTGCGCCCCGGGAGTTCGCGATCGTGATGCCGTGGACGGCCGTCGTCGCGTATCCGGCCGACCAGAGTTCCGCCGCATCCGCCACTTCGAAGATTTTTTCGCACATGCCGGCGCGCGTTTCCGGCGTTGCCTGCGCCGTGCTCGTTTCGAAAGCGCCCTTCGGAGCTTCAGGAGAGCCGCCGGACGGCAAGTCGCGCTGATCGGGGTCGACCGGCGCAAGCTTCGCAAGGTCGATCGCGCGTTTCACGCACGCTTGCAGCGATGCTTCATCCTGGAGATTCGTCCGCGCGACGCCGGTTCGGCCACCCACGATCGCTCGAACCGATATGGACGCATCCGCGTCGGCGACGTTTTGATGGATGGCGTTGTGCGTAAAGCGGGAGAGCGCGCTGCGGTTACTCGATACAAGCACTTCGGTTTGATCCGCGCCCGAAAACGCCAAGCTCCTGCGCGCCAGTTCTTCGCGTGCTGCGCTATCCACGATAGCCGACTCCTACTTGCACGCCGCGAAAACGCGCGGGAGATGCGCATTGCGCGGTGCGGCCCGTTTGGATGGGTTCGCCCTTCCCGCAATTCGGCGTACCCCACGCGACCCATGAATCGGCGTCGCCGATGGCATCGCATGCATTCCAAAACTGGGGCGTCACGCCCGCGTACGTCGGGTTTTTGAGCATGCGACCGCGCTTGCCGTTTTTGATTTCCCACGCGATTTCGCATCCGAATTGGAAGTTCAGGCGATGGTCGTCGATCGACCAGCTCCGGTTGCTCTCCATGTGTATGCCGTCTTTAATGTCGTCAAAGAGATTCGCAAACGGAACCTCGCCCGGCAGCAGTTTGAGGTTGCACATCCGAATCATCGGCACGTATTCCCAGCTTTGAGCGCGAACGCAGGCGTTGCTTTTCCGGCCGATCGTACGCGCGGTATCGTTGCTCATTTCATAGCCGACGAGCAGTCCGTTTCGGATGATGTCCGAAACGCCGGACTTCGTTCCTTCGTCGTCGTACCCGAGCGTTGCCAAACCTTCGGGAAGCGTGTTGTCGATTTGAATGGTTACGATGTCGGAACCGTACTTGAGCCGATCCAATTTTGCGATGTCGAGAAAGCTTACACCGGAAAAATTCGCCTCCCAACCCATCACGCGATCCAGCTCCGCCGGATGGCCGCACGATTCGTGGATTTGCAGCGAGACTTGCGAGCCCCCCAGCACGATGTCGGCCGTCCCGCTCGGACATTGCGGCGCGGCGAGCAATGCGATTGCCTCTTCGCCGATTCGCGCCGCATTTTCAATGAGTTTCGCCTGCTCGACTATTTCCCAGCCGCCCGCTTTGTAGAGACCGATGTCGCCCGGAAACGTGCGGCGCTGCACGTCGCCCTCACCGGCAGCCATCGCTTGAATGCCGCTGCCGGTTTGCCGCACCGACTGCGCGATCCGCGATCCGATCGTGCTGTAAAAATATTTGTCGCTTCGCCAGAGATCCAGCCACGCGCGCCCGACGGCAATGGCCGGACCGGCATGCAGTCCCGCTTCGGCGGCAAGCAGCAGCGCGACGCGTTCGCCCAGCGGCACGTCGTCGGGATCGCGACGAATCGGCGTCGCGAAGGTGTCGACGTATGCGTGTTCGGGGGGCTCGCCGAAACGCAGCCGCGCGAGGGCGGCGCCGGCACGCGCGATGTCGACCGCGCGGCTCGCCGTATCGTCGAGTCCGGCATCGCCCATATCGGAACTGGCCGCGAATCCCCATGCGCCTTCGACCAGGGCTCGAATTCCGTAACCTCGACTCGTGGAATCGAGGAGCGAAGCGACGACCGCATTACGCACTTCGATGCGTTCGGTTCGAGTGACCTCGAAACGAATGTCGGCATAGCGAGCGCCGCGCGCGGTCGCGGTGTCGAGCGCGCGGGCAGCTTGAGCGTCAAAACTCATGATGCCTTGCTATTGACGAGGCGGCTGCGCGCTGCCTGCCAGCACCACGCGCACGTCGCGCAAAGCAACGCTCCCTGCGGCGTTTACCGGCGGGCCGCCGACGGCGTTTATCGCATAGATCTGTTCTAGCCGCAGCGGTTGTGCGATTGCGGGCGGAAATGCCACCGTAACGCGGCGCCAGCCGGTCCACGTAATCTTAGCCGCGGTGATGGCCACGCGTTCGTTGATCGCGTTGAGCACCGCGACTCGAAGAACTTCACCGTTTCCGTCACCACGTGCGTCGAATGTTAAACCGAGGGCGTTATCAGGCAAGGGGATGTCGCCTGAGGCGTATGCGGCGCGTTCGTCACCGGTAAAATCATACTGCAGCGATATGCACGCGGGGCACGGCTCACCGAAGTTCAGCGAGCCCGGACCTAATCGCGGTATCGTCGTGAAATGCAGCCGTCCTCCGAGTTGCAGCGCCTGCACGTGCTGTCCGACGGACACTCGTTCGTTCGCGTTTGCTTGCGCGATGCGAACGCCGACGACCGCATCTTGCGACGCGGCGACGAACGCGCCGCTGTCGCTGATGCGGCCGCTGCTCGACGTCCACTGCAGATTCGGCGGCAGCGCGAGCGGATAGCCGGTGCGATCGAACGCGCGTGCGCTGAAACGCAGCGTTTCGCCGGCGTTGACGTCGGGATTCTTCGGCGTGATTTCGATGCGGGACGCAGTGTCGACGACGTGCACCGGAACGTCGGTTTCCAACGCCCCGCGCCGAACGCGCAGCATGCCGTCCCGTGCTTTCGCGCCGGCAATGAAGGTTTGGCCGTCGATTCTTCCAAGATCGGCGGGGACCGGCGCGATCGTCAGCGCACCGGATGCATCGGCGGGGTGACCCGCCGCGTCGGCTGCAGCCGTGTCGACCTGCACGCGCGCCCCGACAAATGCGCGAACGGTCTGCGGCCGCACGGCAAGTCGGGATGCCGGACCATGCGGCGCGTTGCTGTAAATGAAAAGACCGTCCGCAACGCGTCGTTCGGTGCCGTCGGACGGCGAATTGCGTACCGAGGCTGCGTCGTCGCCGAGTCTGCGCGCAACCAGCGTCGAGCTGCCGCCCCCGTCGAGCGCCATCGCTTGCACCGAGCCGAGCGCGATGAGCAGCGAAGCGAATTGCGCGCGCGAAAGACCGACGGAGAGCACCGGTTGGCGTCCGTCGACGACCACTAAGAGCAGCGTGCCGTCGGCGGTTATCGCCACGCCCGAACTTGGGATGCGCGTGTTGAACTCGCCGCCGGAGGGACCGTCCGGATCGGCGTACGGAGCACCGTCGCGCACCAGGAGCGGTCCGCCCCCGACGGCGGCCGCAACGTTCTCGAACGACGGCGTGCCGTTCTCGGAGATCGTTACGGAATCGCCTTCGGCCACGCTGCCCGCGCTGCCGTACGCGTTGAGCCCGATTCCCAAGTAGTACCCGGGCGGCTGCGTTTTGGTGTTGTCGGCAATTGCGGTCACACGATAGCTCGTAAAGGGCGGCG
>JALYTZ010000165.1 GCA_030854025.1 Vulcanimicrobiota bacterium | reverse complement strand
ATCGAGAATGTAGTCGCGGTAAAAGTCGTCCATTTAGAAGGCGCTTCGCCCTGGGCTGCGCGCCCCCCACTCCGTGGGACCCCCGTTTTGCCGCATGGCGCCTGGATGTGGTAGCTGACTTGGACGCTCCCCGTGGGCGCCGCGATTGTTGGAGTAAAAAGGTTTGCCGGCGCTTCGCCCCGGGCTGCGCGCCCCCCACTGCGTGGGGCCCCCGTTTTGCCGCATGGCGCCTGGATGTGGTAGCTGACTTGGACGCTCCCCGTGGGCGCCGCGATTGTTGAAGGGGTTGCGGCTTGTCATTTTAGTTTGAAGATTTGGGCGGCTTTTTGTAGGGCGGTTAGGAGGGCGTCGACGTCGTCTTTGGTGTTGTAGATGTAGAACGAAGCGCGGGCGGTCGCGGGCCATCCCATTTTTTCCATGAGCGGCATCGTGCAGTGGTGGCCGGCGCGAATGCAAATGCCTTCGAGATCCAGGATCGACGCTAAGTCGTGCGGATGGATGTCCGCGAAATTGAACGAGATGACGTCGGCGACTTTATCCGGGTCCTGCGGACCGTACATCACGAGTCCCCGCGGTTCGAGCGTGCGCAAACGTTCGAATGCGTAGCGCATGAGTTCCCGCTCGTGCTCGCGTACCCAGTCCATGCCGATTCCGCTCAAGTAATCGATCGCGGTTCCGAACGCGATGGCGTCGGCGATGTTGCTCGTGCCGGCTTCGAACTTCCAGGGAAGTTCGTTGAACGTCGAGTGCTCGTAGCCGACCTTTCGAATCATGTCGCCGCCCGTGAGAAACGGCGGCATCGCCTCGAGCAGTTCGCGCTTTCCAAAAAGAAATCCGATGCCGGTCGGACCGCACATTTTATGCGCGCTGGCAGCGTAGAAATCGACGCCGAGCGCTTTGAGATCGACCGGCATGTTCGGCGCGGCTTGAGCGCCGTCGACCAGCACCCGCGCGCCGGCAACGTGAGCTTTTGGAACGATGACATCCAACGGCGCGATCGTTCCGAGCGTGTTGCTGACGTGCGAGAGCGCGACGAGTTTTGCACCTTTTAGCAACGCGTCGAGATCGTCCAGAATGTGTTCGCCGCGATCGTCGACGCGGATGAAGCGTAGTTCTGCGCCGGTCTTTTCGGCGAGCAGCTGCCACGGCACCAGGTTCGAGTGGTGTTCGAGCTGCGTCGTGACGATCGCGTCGCCGGCTTTGAGCGCAGTCGTGCCCCACGAATACGCGACCAGGTTGATCGCTTCGGTAGTATTGCGCGTCCAGATGATCTCTTCGGGAGACGCGTTGAAGAACGCGGCAACCTTCGCACGCGCTCCCTCGAATGCGGCGGTGGCTCGAGCGGCGATCTCGTAGACGCCGCGGTGAATGTTCGCATTGTACGTGGAGTAGTAATCGACCAGCGAATCGATGACCGCTTGCGGTTTCTGCGAAGTCGCGGCGGAGTCGAGATAGACCAGCCGTTTGCCGCGCGAGGTTCGTTCGCGCAGAATCGGAAAGTCGCCGGCGATGCGCGTTGCCTGTTCGCCGGTTTCAAACTGCAGTGCCATGGTCGTACTAGCCGATCTTCGCCTCGAGCGCCGACCGGAGCCGTTCGCGCAATGCTTCGGTAGGAAAGCGCGCGATGGCCGGTTCGAAAAAGCCCAGAGCGATCATTTTTTCGGCGGCGCTGCGTTCGATGCCGCGGCTGAGCATGTAAAAAACTTGCTCCTCGTCCAGTGCGCCGACGGTGGCGCCGTGGAAGGCCTTGACGTCGTTCGCTGCAATTTCCAGCGCGGGAACCGAGTCGATGTGCGACCGCTTTGAAAGCAGCAGCGCATCGTCGCGCAGCGAAGCCGCGCTGCCTTGCGCGTGCGCGGCAATGTGAATGTTGCCGAGATAGCGAGCTTGGCCGCTACCCGTCGCTGCCGACTTCACGATGGTATCCGAACGGGACTCGCCGACGTCGTGTTCGACGGTCGAAACCATGTCGACGTGCTGATCGGCGTTCGGAAAAAATAGTGCGGTAATCTGTGCGTCGGCTCCGGTCGACTGGATGGCTACGTCGATGCTGCTTACCGACAATGCTGAGCCCAGCTCCGCGACCGACCACTCCACCGTTGCATCGCGTCCGGGTTTGGCCGCACGGGTGAAGAAGACGCGTGCATCGCCGGGCAGCGTCTGCTCCGATGCATAAACGGCGTGCGCTCCTTCCTCCGTTACGACCTCGGCGACACCGCACACGAATGTTTCGTTCGTGCGTGAGTTCACGCGTTCGATGATGGTCGCACGGGCGCCGCGTTCCAGCAGCACGAGCGTGTACGGAAAAAGGCCGGCACCCGTCGCCGTATACGTGATGACGATCGGATCGTCAACGGCAACGTCGGCCGGAACGTAGACGAAACTTCCGGTGTTGGTCAGCGCCGTCGCGAGCGCGGCAAATTTTTGAGTCCGCGCGCCGGCCGCGACTCCAAAAGCCCGTTCGAACAGCGCTCGGTGGTTTTCCGCCGCTTCGCGCAGCGTGCAGACGATCGATCCTCGCGCTTGCGAAGCCTCGATTACCGGATCGCCGGCCGCGCTCTGCATCGCGCTTTCGGGAATCTCCACGCGTTCGAGATCGATTTTCCAGAATCGGCCGGTTTTCTCGCGACGCGACGGCAGCGATGCGTAT
>JALYTZ010000146.1 GCA_030854025.1 Vulcanimicrobiota bacterium | reverse complement strand
GCGCAGGGCGGTGCGGACTCTTAGCCGCGGCCGGCTTCACGCCGATGAGCTGCTGGATCTCCGTATTCTGCTTCTGCACGTTTTGGAGCTGCGTGCGAATGGCGGACGTTTGCTTGTCGATCGTGTGGAGCTGTGCGGCTTGGCTGGCGGTAAGCGTCTGCAGCCGAGCCACTTGCGCGTGCGCCCGGACGATCTGGGCTCCGCCGTACCCGAGCGAGCCGGCCAGCGCAACGGTCAGGACGCCGGCGGTGGCGAGGATGTGGCGCCGCGTCACCTCGAACCGGTGCACGATTTGGCCGCGTTGCGGAATGACTTTAACGAAATACCGTTCTTTAACGAGATCGCGAATCTTCAAAGCTCGCTCCGTGTTTTTGCAATGGCGTCAAGCTCTTCTTGGGAAGCCTGAACGAGCGGCGTAAATTTCTCGACCGCTTTGCCGAAAGTGCGGGTATCGGTTCGCGAGTAAATGCTGCTGAGAACGACCCCATCGCCCTCGCGGCTGAGCAGGGCGACGGCGTACGAGAGCTGCGAACCGGTGTCGTCGAAGGCGCTGTAACGCACGAATCCAACGCGTGAAACGTCCGTGCGGGCCCGAGCCTCGAGTTCGCTCAGGCTCTGCTCGGACCTCTCCACCCGTCGCTCGAGTGCCGGCGTGGTACCCCCGGCAAGCAGCGCATCGTGGTCGGACCGCGCGCGGCGCAAGGCCGGCCCCACGACGCAGGCATGGTAGATGGCCAGAGCGATAAGCGCTCCGACGAAGGCGGCGCAAGCCGCGACGATCGTTATCTGCACGTAGCTTCCAATAAAAGAACCACGACGGGAATCAGGTGGTTCGCGGCACCCGTAAGGGCTCGCTTACCGTTGCTACCTTCCGGTCCTGGCGGGATTCACGAGTTTACGCCGCGCGAAGCCCGACCCCCGCCGTGGCCCGAGCATAATAGCACATCGTCGCACAAGCCATTCCGACTTTTTGGGCGGCCCGAAACGGGTAGGCGGCTTTTCCGCGTTCAATAGGATACCGCAGGAGGTACTTCGTGATTCGTTTCGCTCCCCGTCTTTCTCTGACGCTGTTTGCTCTTGGGCTTGCCGCTCAATTCGGCGTTCCGGCCGGCGCCGCAACGCCCGCCGCCCCGGTCGCCGTCGATTGGAATCTCTCGGCGTCCCAAATAGCAACCAGCTGCACGGCTGCAATCGCGCGCGCGCAAACGCGCGTTAGCGCGCTGCTTGCCGCGCGCGGCCCACGCACGTTCGGCACGGTCGTTCTTCCGTTGGAGGCACTTACCGCGGACCTGAACGACCAAACCGTCGCCCAGACGTTCCTTACGAACGTGTCCACAGATAGCGCAGTACGGGACACATCGCAAGCTTGCAACGTGCAGGAAGGCGAATTTTTCACGAAGATCTGCGCCGATCCACGGCTCTACAAAGCCGTGGCTGCAGCAAACCAGAGCAAGACGGCGCGGACGGTGTACGATAAAAAACTCACGAGTTTGTGGCTCGACTCGCTCAAGCGCAGCGGAGCCGGATTACCGCCGGCGCGGCGCGCCGAGTTCGTCAAACTCAGCAACGAACTCACGACGCTGCAATCAGATTACCAGCGCAATTTGGGCGAAGACCAGAGCACCATCACCATCACTCCGGCCCAGGCGGAAAGTCTGCCGTCCGACATCGTCGCCGGTTTGAAGCACGACGCTTCCGGCGGCTACATCGTTCCGGTGAACGAAAGCACCGCGGTCTTTTTGAGCAATGAAAAAGATCCGGCCGCCCGCCAGCGGTATGCGTTTGCGTACAGCAATCGCGCTGCGGGCAAGAACGTCGCGCTGCTCGAACGCGCGATCGCCGTTCGCGATCGTCTCGCGCATTTGCTCGGGTATCAAACCTGGGCCGCGTATCAGCTCTCCGACCGGCTCGCAAAAACGCCGGCGCACGTGTTTTCGTTCCTGCAGAACCTCGATACCGCGCTGCTTCCCAAAGCACGAGCCGACGTCGCAACGCTGACGGCGCTTAAAGCCAAAGATACCGGCAACCCGAATGCGACCCTCGACTCGTGGGATTTCGCGTACTACGACAACATGCTCAATAAAACGCAGTACGCGGTCGACAACAACGCGATTCGGCAGTACTTCCCCGTGCAGCATACGATCGATTCGGTGCTGAATATTTACCACACGCTGCTCGCTGTGAACTTCACGAAAGTCGCGCAGCGTAACGTCTGGAACCCCGACGTGCTGCAGTACGCCGTCACCGATGCAAGGACGGGCGTTTCGCTGGGCACCACGTACTTCGACCTCTATCCGCGGCCCGGAAAGTACGATCACTTTGCGAACTTTCCGCTCGTGCCGGTGCGTCGCATGCCCGACGGCTCGCTGCGGCCCGGCATCTCCGCAATCGTCGGCAACTGGCCGAAGCCCGCGCCCGGCCATCCGGCGCTGCTTTCGCACGATGACGTCGTGACGTTCTTTCACGAGTTCGGCCATAACATGGCCGCGCTGCTCGCGACCGCGCCGTACGAAACGCTTTCCAGCGGCTTCGTTCAAGACTTCGTCGAGGCGCCATCGCAAATGCTCGAAAATTTCGTCTGGCAGCCCTCGATTCTCAAACAGATCAGTTCGAACGCCGTGACCGGCCAGCCGCTGCCCGACGCGCTAATCGCTTCGATGATCAAAGCACGGTACGTCGATGACGCATACTACACGACCGGGCAGATCAAGTACGCGCTGATCGACATGGACTACCACACGCAAGGTCCGCACGTCGACACGA
This sequence comes from Vulcanimicrobiota bacterium, assembly GCA_030854025.1. Lineage (GTDB taxonomy): Bacteria > Vulcanimicrobiota > Vulcanimicrobiia > Vulcanimicrobiales > Vulcanimicrobiaceae > JALYTZ01. Next base: position 1,253 of record JALYTZ010000146.1, on the reverse strand, counting down.
CTGCGGTCTGGGCAAACGTTTCGCGCGAAACTACGCCGATGGCACTGACGCCCGGAACGCATCCGCAGGCGGCTTTCGGCCATCTGATGGGCGGATACGACGCCGGCTACTACGGCTATCTTTTTTCGAAGGTGTACGCGCAAGACATGTTCACCGCGTTCTTGCAAGGCGGTCTCGAAAATCCGGCCGTGGGCGCGCGCTATCGCACCGACATCTTGCAGCCTGCGCGCACGCTCGACCCCGACGTCGAAGTCGCGCACTTTCTTGGCCGGCCGATGAGCCCGACGGCGTTCTACCAAGAGTTCGGCATCAGCAGCCCGGGGAGCACCGCGAAACATCCATGAGCGAGGTCACGATCAAGGCGCGGCACAACGGCCCGTATCTGGTGACGGGCGACGTGACGCTCATCGACGCCGACGGCAACGCCTACGACATCACGAGCCCGAAAGGGAACATCGCGCTGTGCCGGTGCGGCGGTTCGACGACGAAACCGTTTTGCGACGGAACGCATTCGGTCATCGGGTTTCAAGCCGCCGAACGCGCGGTTCGCGCCACGCAGGAGCCGTAGGCGATGCCGTTTTACGTGCATGCCGGCGAGCTGCCGCCCAAGCGTCACATTCAATTCCGTCGGCCGGACGGCGGGCTGTACGCCGAAGAACTCTTCTCGACTAAAGGGTTCGACAGCGTCTATTCACTGCTCTACCATCTGCGGCCGCCGACGGCCACGCTCGACGTGCACGAGTGGAAACGTCCCGCAATCGACCTGCTTTCCAACGACCCGCTGCGCAACCGGCACTTGAAAACGCGCGAACTTCACGTTACCGGCGATGCGATCGACGCGCGCGTTCCGATGCTCGGCAACGACGACGTGCTGCTAAGCGTCGCCGATATCACCGACCCGATGGAGTACTTCTATCGCAACGTCGGTGGTGACGAACTGCTATTTATTCACGAAGGCGAAGGCGTACTGTACACCCCGTTCGGCGAGCTCGCGTACCGGCAGCACGACTACGTCGTCGTTCCGACCGGTACCACGTGGAAACTGGAGCCGAAAGCGCGCACGCGAATGCTCGTATACGAAAGCGTCGGCCAAATCAAGATTCCGCGCAAGTACCGAAATGAATTTGGTCAGATGGAAGAGCACGCGCCCTACTACGAGCGCGATTTTCGCGCGCCGGAATTCCGCGCTCCGGTCGACGAAACCGGCGAATTCGAGATTCGCGTGACCAACGCGGGTCGCGATGCAGTGTACG
>JALYTZ010000130.1 GCA_030854025.1 Vulcanimicrobiota bacterium | reverse complement strand
GAGCAGGGCCTGAAGCTGCGGAGTCATCCGCGATCCTCCAAGCGGTAAATCGCGAAAAGGAACAGCGGCGTTATGGCCACCCACGCGACGATCCAGGCCAGCAGAAACGGCAGACCGAGAATGCGCGGCTCGACCCGGTTTACGAGTGGAATAGCAAAGGTGAGCGCGAGCGCCGGCACCACGGCCAAAACGACCCGTAGCACCGCTTTAACGCGAAGGCTTTGCATACTGCGTGTATCTAATACCGAAGTGATGAAATCCTACGACGCAATCGTCATCGGCGCAGGGCACAACGGTCTGGTGACCGCATGTTACCTCGCGAAAGCCAAGCGGCGCGTCCTGGTGCTCGAGCGGCGGTACATCGTCGGCGGTGCGTGCGTTACCGAGGAACGCACCTTTCCGGGCTTCAAAGTTTCAACTGCGGCATATGTGAACAGCCTGTTTCGCCCCGAGATCATTCGCGATCTGCGTTTGCACGACTACGGGTTCGAAGTGCTCGAACGCAATCCGTCGTCATTCTCGCCGTTCCTGGACGGACGGCACTTATTTTTAGGCGCCGACCGGGATGCAACGCTTCGCGAGATCGCCAAGTTCAGCCGCAACGACGCGGAAAACTATCCGAAATACGAAACGATGCTCGAACGCGTGGCCTCAGTAGTCGAGCCGACCTTGACGCAAATTCCACCGAACGCCGTCAAGCCGCGGATTCCGGAATTGCTGCAAATGGCAAAGCTCGGGCGGCGCGCCCAGAAGCTCGGCAGCGGGCTCGGCGAGGCGATCGAAGTGCTGACCGGAGCCGCGCGCCCCATCCTCGATCGCTGGTTCGAATCCGAAGAGCTGAAAGCGACGCTCGCCACCGACGCCATCATCGGCGCGTTCGCCGCGCCTTCGATGCCCGGAACGGCGTACGTTCTGTTTCATCACGTCATGGGAGAAACCAACGGGAAACGCGGCGTTTGGAGTTACGTGCGAGGCGGAATGGGCGGCCTCACGCAAGCGCTGGCGAAAGCTGCGACCGATTTGGGCGTCGAAATACGGACCGAGGCACCCGTGCAGAACATTCTGGTGGAAAACGGCCGCGTGCGGGGCGTTGCGCTGGCGGGAGGCGACGAAGTGTATGCAAAGACCGTTGCCAGCAGCGCCGACTGCAACGTCACGTTCCGTCAACTGCTCGATTCAAAGATGCTGCCGCAGGATTTCATCGACGGCATCGACCGGATCAGCTACGCGAGCGCGTCGGTGAAAATCAACGTCGCGCTTGGTGAACTTCCAAACTTTACGGCGGCTCCCGGCAACGGCGCGGGTCCGCAGCACCGCGGGACGATTCATTTATGTCCCGATCAGGATTTCATCGAGCGCGCTTACGACGATGCCAAGTACGGCTTTCCCTCGAAGGCGCCGGTCGTCGAGTGTACGATCCCCTCCGCGGTCGACGATACGGTCGCGCCGCCCGGCAACCATCTCATGTCTATGTTCGTGCAGTATGCGCCGTACACGCGCAAAGACGGCCTGTGGGACGCCGCGAAAAACGATGCCTTTGCCGACACGTGTTTCGATCTTGTCGAGCAGTACGCGCCGGGATTCAATAACTCGGTGATCGACCGCCAGGTGTTGAATCCGGTCGACATCGAGCAGACTTTCAATCTCACCGGCGGCAACATCTTTCAGGGAGCAATGCCCGTGCATCAGTTGTTCGCGTTCCGCCCCATTCCCGGCTACGCCGATTACACGACGCCGATTAAGGGGCTTTATCTCTGCGGTTCGGCGGCCCATCCCGGCGGCGGCGTCATGGGCGCCCCCGGCTGGAACGCCGCGCGAAAGATCCTCGGGCAATGAGCCGCACCGCATTCGGACTTCCGCCCGAGTTTCAAGCGTATCTGCACGACGTGTCGCTGCGGGAGACGCCCGAGCAGCTGGCGTTGCGCGACGCGACGGCCGCACTGCCGAACGCGAATATGCAAAGCAGCCCCGATCAGGTGCAGTTCATGCAGCTGCTGGTACGGCTGATCGGCGCGAAGCGCTGTTTGGAAATCGGGGTGTTCACCGGCTACAGCGCACTGGGCATCGCGCTAGCTATTCCGGCCGACGGCTTTATCGTCGCGTGCGACGTGAGTGAAGAATACACGTCGTTTGCCAGGCCGTTCTGGGATCGGGCCGGCGTCGCGAAGAAAATCGATCTGCGCATCGCCCCGGCGGTTCACACGCTGGATGCGCTGCTCGCCGACGGTGCCGGCCAGACGTTCGATTTTACGTACATCGATGCCGACAAAACCGGATA
>JALYTZ010000093.1 GCA_030854025.1 Vulcanimicrobiota bacterium | reverse complement strand
ATAGAACGCTCTGCCGTCACGCGGCTACTTGTACTCGTGAACGTGCTCGCGTTCGCGTACGAGATACTGACCACACACGGCGGGATACTTTCAGGTAACGTTACGAACATCGCGCTGGTCAACGACGGCGCGCTCGTGCCGTTTCTCGTCACGCAAGATGGTCAGTGGTGGCGCATCATCAGCAGCGCGTTCCTGCATGCGAGCATCATTCACATCGGTGTAAACATGATCTCGCTGTTCTCGCTCGGGCGCTTCATCGAAACGGAACTGGGCTCGCTTCGGATGACCGCCATCTACGCGGTGTCGCTCGTGTGCGCTGGGCTGGGGGCGGTATATTTTTCGGTTCCGAACGTGCCGACGCTCGGTGCCAGCGGCGCAATCTTCGGTTTGTTCGGAGCGCTGTTTGCGATTGGGCTCAAACTCGGCAAGCCCGGCATGGCCCTGATCAAAGCGAATATTCCGCTTCTGGTGATCAACCTCGTACTCACGTTCAGCGTACCGATGATTTCCAAACAGGAGCATCTCGCAGGGCTGTTCGCCGGCTTTATCTTGACGCTGCTGCTCTTTTGGCCGCCGAAACCCGTTCGCGCGCGCGTCGTTGATGCGCGGACCGGCGATGAAATCGAATCCCACTTCGAAGCATGATCGCCATCGACGACGTGTTCGCGGCGCAAGGGCCGGTGGCAGGGGCGCTGCCCGGCTTCGAAGCGCGGCCCGGTCAAGTGCAGATGGCGCACTTGATCGAACGCGGCTTTCTGGAAGGCATGCACACGATCGTCGAAGCCGGAACGGGCGTCGGGAAGTCGCTTGCATATTTGATTCCTGCGCTGCGCAGCGGGAAGAAGATCGTCCTCTCGACCGGTACGATCTCGCTGCAGGAACAGCTCTACACCAAGGATATTCCGCTCGTCGTTCGGGCGCTGGGGATTCCGGCGCGCGTGACGCTGCTCAAAGGGCGCAGCCACTACCTCTGCAAGCAGAAGTTCGAACGCATGCGCGCCGATCGGCTGGTGGCCTCGTCGCGCGGAATGCAAAGCTTGTGGGAGTGGGGCACGCGCACGCAAACCGGCGATCGCGCCGAACTGCCGTTCATGCCGAGCGGCGAAGATTGGGAGCAGCTCGACGCCGACGCCGACGACTGCGTCGGCGAATTCTGCGAGCACTTTCGCGACTGTTTCTTTTTCAAAAAGCGCGACGAGGCTAAATTTGCCGACATCATAGTCGTCAATCACGCGCTGTTTTTTCTCGATCTGGCTATGGGCGGCGGACTGCTGCCGTCGTATGATTACGTCATTCTCGACGAAGCCCACCAATGCGAACGCTGGGCCACGGCAGCGCTGACCGCCTCACTTTCTCGCGCGACGGTCGGACGCATGCTGCGCAAACTCCATCGCACCTATACGCTTCCGGCGCACTTCGACATCGACTTCGAAGCGGGAATGCGCGGCCTGGAATCCGCGCTCGCGCGCGTTCCGGGCGAACGGTACCCGTTGCGCGCGAATGACGAGGCGCTGCCGGCGCTCGACCGCTTGCGCGAATCATTGTTCGGCTTGGAAAATTGGCTCTACGCAAATTGGCACGGAGCGCTGAAGAAAAAGCCGCAAAACGACGCGGAGGCCGAGCGGCGGCGCGACCTTGCGATGCGCTCCGTACTGGCGCACGAGGCGACGATCGATCGAGCCCACATGCCTGGGGACGAAGCCATCGCGTGGGCGGAACGCTCTGAAAACGACAGCCGGTACGAGGTGAACAGCGCGCCGCACGATATCGCCGAGTTTCTGCGATTGCATCTGTTCGAGCGCACGACCAGCATCGTGCTGACGAGCGCGACGATTGCAAATGGTGAATCGTTCGATTTTTTGAAACGATCGCTCGGCGTGACCGACGCGCAAGAGCTGATCGCTCCCTCGCCGTTCGATTATCCCGCGCAGGCGCGGCTTTTCGTGGCGCCGATGCAACTCAATCCGAAAACAGTCGACTTCGCGCACCGGGCGGCGCCGCTCGTGGAAGAGTGTTTGGATCGCAGCCGCGGCCGCGCGTTCGTGCTCTTTACATCGTACGCGCGATTGCGCGAAGTCTACGCGCTCGTGCGCGAACGTGTAGCGTATCCGATTCGTCTGCAAGGCGAGCTTCCGCGCGCGCGTCTGCTCGAATGGTTTCGCAAAACGCCCAATGCGGTGCTCTTCGCGACGGGGACGTTCTGGGAAGGCATCGACGTTGTCGGCGAGCAGCTTTCATGCGTCGTCATCGACCGCCTTCCGTTCCCGTCACCGTCCGATCCGCTCGTGCAGGCGCGCGTGGAAGCGCTGGAAGCGCGGGGCTGCAACGGATTTGAAAACTACATGATTCCCGCGGCGATCGTGCGGTTGAAACAAGGCTTCGGGCGGCTCATCCGCAGCAAGGGCGATCGCGGCTTCGTCGCACTTCTCGACGGCCGCGCCGCCTCAACACGATACGGAGCCACCATCCTCGACGCCCTCCCGCCCGCCAAACGCATCACAAACCTCGACGAACTAACAAACTTCTTCTAAACCGTCATGTAATTTACGCGGTTAGGTTTCGTCTTTGGTGCTTTCGGCTTTGGCTCGGGTTTGCAGGTCTTGGACGATTGAGGCGTCGGCGAGCGTGGTTGTGTCGCCCAGCGTGCGGCCTTCGGCGACGTCGCGTAGGAGGCGGCGCATGATTTTTCCGCTTCGCGTTTTAGGCAGTTCTTGCGTGAACGTGATGTACTTCGGGCGCGTGAATTTCCCGAGTTTATCCGCGACGTGGCCGCGCAGGTCGTTCGCGAGCGATTCACTTCCCGGGTCGCCGCCGCGAAGCGAAACGAACGCGTAGATCGCTTGACCGGTGATGTCGTCGAGTTTGCCGCAGACCGCGGCTTCGGCGACCGCGGGGTGATCGACTAACGCGCTCTCGACTTCGGTTGTGGAAATGCGGTGACCGCTAACGTTCATCACGTCGTCGATGCGGCCCATGAACCAATAGTGGCCTTCCAGATCGCGGCGGCACCCGTCGCCGGCCAGGTACATGTGCGGAAACTTCGACCAGTACGTCTGCACGTACCGTTCGTCGTCGCCGTAAATGCCGCGCAGCATGCCCGGCCACGGCTGCGTGAGCACGACGTATCCGCCGCCTCCCAACGGCACCGATTCGCCCTTATCGTTAACGATGTCGGCTTTGATTCCGGGGAGCGGATATGCCGCACTGCCCGGCGGCGTCGATGTAATTCCGGGAAGCGGCGAAATCATGATGCCGCCGGTTTCCGTCTGCCACCACGTGTCCACGACGGGGCAGCGGCCTCCGCCGATGTGGTCGCGATACCACATCCAGGCTTCCGGATTGATCGGTTCACCGACGGAGCCGAGAATGCGCAGCGTCGAAAGATCGTGCTTTTCCGGATACGACTCGCCCCATTTCATGAACGTGCGAATCGCCGTGGGCGCCGTGTAAAGAATCGTAACGTCGTAGCGCTCGATGATTTCCCACAGCCGGTCCTTGTCGGGGTAATCCGGAGTGCCTTCGTAGATGACGCCGGTCGCGCCATTCGCCAGCGGGCCGTACACAATGTACGAGTGGCCCGTCACCCAGCCGATATCGGCCGCGCACCAGTACACGTCGGTGTCTTCTTTGAGGTCGAACACGAGCTTGTGCGTTGCGGAAACGTGCGTCAAGTATCCGCCGGTCGTGTGTTTGATACCCTTCGGCTTGGCGGTCGTTCCGCTCGTGTAGAGCAAGTACAGCAAATCCTCGGCGTTCATGCGCTCGGGCTCGCACGTCGTCGGCAGATCTTTTACCAGCTCCTCGAGCCACACGTCGCGCCCCGCCTTCATCTCGACGGGATCGCCCACGCG
>JALYTZ010000042.1 GCA_030854025.1 Vulcanimicrobiota bacterium | reverse complement strand
GTCGAGGCGAGTTTGAGCCGGTTGCGCACGATGCCGGGCTCCGCGAGAAACCGTTCGATTTTCTGCGGGGTGTATCGCGCGACGCGCGCGGGATCGAAACCGTCGAAGAGTTCGCGATAACGGCTGCGCTTTCGTAAAATGGTTTCCCAGCTCAAACCCGCTTGCGCGCCTTCGAGAACAAGCAGTTCAAAAAGCTTGCCGTCGTCGTGCACCGGAACGCCCCATTCGTCGTCGTGGTACGCGATCGCAAGATCGCTAACGGCCCAGGCGCATCGCTTCACCGGTCGATCAGTTCCACGAGCACGCGCAAAACCCGCGCCGAAATATCGACGTGCCGCTTTGGCTCGATGATATCGTGCAAGAACGGCAGATCCGCAAACACGTGGGTTCGCACCGTTTCCGGCGCGCGTTCGCGCCAGCGCCGTACGAGGCGGCCCGTAGCACGATTATTGACCGCAGACTCACGCGCGTTCGTGACGACCACGATTCGTTGGGCTTTCGGCGGCTCGGTGCGCGCCGCATCGAGAACGTCGCTCGCAATCGCGAGCGCGTGCGCAATAGCATGCGTGGCATAACGCGGGTAGCCGTGTTCAGGCAACTGTTTTTCTTTTAATCGCGCATCCCACCAATGGAAGCGATTGGGCAGCAAGAGCGCTAGTGCGCTTACGGGCGCCCTCAACGCATTCGGAAGCATGAAAATGCCGAGGAACGGCGCAACAGCCACGACGGAATCGACGTTCTCGTGCTGGCCGAGGTACGCTGCCAGCAGACCGCCGAGCGAAAAGCCGACTACGGTTACGTGTTTCCCGAGGCCGCGCGCAATCGAGAGCGACTCACGCGCGAATTGTGTCAGCTGGTCGGCGGTGAGCGTAGCAAGGGCGTCCGACATGCGGTCGGAGTACCCGTGCCGCGGCAGCCGCGGGACAAACACGTTGTACCCCCGGGCGTAGAGCGACTGCGCGATGGCGGAAAACTGCGGCGGGCTTGCGGAAAGACCGTGCAGCAGAAGCGCGACGCGGCTCGTGGGGCGGCCGTGGTCGTACACGAGACTGCGCCCGTACTCGCCGATCTCCGCGTGATCGCGCGCGAGGAATGTCTCGAGACGAACGCGTGTTCTTTGGTAAGCTTCGTCAATCATAATAAAGGGAGCCGAGCGAGAGGTCCTTAAGTGAACGGCATAAGTGTTCCTCGAACGCAGGCGTTCGCGCCCCTGCGGTCCGTACGGCGAAATCCCGTTTGCGTACGTAAACACACGCGGCGTTTTAGTGGAAACGATGCATAGTGCTCAGGACAAAACTCGCGAGCTTATAACGCTCGAAGACGACTTTGGCGCGCACAATTACCATCCGCTCGATTTGGTAGTCGAGCGGGCCGAAGGCGTGTGGTTATACGACGTCGACGGCAAGCGTTTTTTAGACTGCATCAGCGCGTATTCAGCGGTCAATCAGGGACACTGCCATCCGCGCATTCTGGCCGCGCTCGTGGAACAGGCAAAAAAAGTCAGCTTGACGTCGCGCGCCATGCGCAACAATCGCATGCCCGGATTTCTAAAGCAGTTAACACAGCTTTGCGGGTACGAGATGGCGCTGCCCATGAATACGGGCGCCGAAGCGGTGGAGACGGCGATAAAACTAGCGCGGCGCTGGGGATACGACGTCAAGGGTATTCCGCCCGAGCGCGCCGAGATCGTGGTTTTTTCGAACAATTTTCACGGCCGAACCACGGCCATCGTCGGCGCCAGTTCCAACCCTGAATACCGGCGCAGCTTCGGACCGTTCGCGCCGGGATTCATCATCGCGCCCTACGGCGACTACGACGCGCTCGAAGCGGCGATCAACGAAAATACGGCCGCCATTCTAATCGAGCCCATTCAAGGCGAAGGCGGCATTATCGTGCCGCCCGAGGGCTACCTCAAACGCGCTTGGGGACTGTGCCGCGAACATCGCGTGCTGTTCATGGCGGACGAAATTCAAACCGGGCTCGGACGAACGGGCGACTTGTTCGCATGCGATCACGACGGCATCAAACCCGACGTACTGATCGTCGGAAAAGCGCTCGGCGGCGGTTACTATCCGGTTTCCGCAGTGCTTGCAAGCGCCGCACTGATGGACGTGTTCAAACCCGGCGATCACGGAAGCACGTTCGGCGGTAACCCGCTCGGCTCGGCCGTCGCGCAAGCGGCACTCGAGGTTACCGTCGACGAACATCTTCCCGCGCGCGCGCGAGCGGCCGGAGCCAAAGTCAGCGCGGGACTCCGCGCCGTTGTTTCGCCCCTGGTGAAAGAAATTCGGGGACGCGGTCTGCTGATCGGCATCGAATTGGCCGTCGAGGCGCGGCGCCTTTCCGAAGCGCTGCTCGAACGCGGAATCGCGGCCAAGGACACGCGCGAAAACGTGCTGCGCATCGCTCCTCCGCTCGTCATTGGGGACGCGGAGATCGAGGTGCTGCTGCGCGGCTACCGCGAAGCGCTCGCCTCGATCTCCTAATCGTTCGCGTTCCGGCGCTAGCGTTTGCGCCGCGGATTGACGACGTCGGTCAGCCGATCCGGAACGCCTTTGATGCGCACTAGGTGGGGGTAACGCGGACCGCCGTAGTACGCAATGGAAACGGTCCGATATGCGTCATTCTTGCTCACCAGCAGTTCGATCGGGCGATGCGTTTTCTGCGCCGTGACCAGTGCGTCGTACATCAGGTCGTCGGAGTACGCGCGCCCGTTCACCGCCTCGATTTTGCTGAGGATGTCGAGACCCGCCGTATACGCGGGCGATCCGAAGTGTACGTCGGAAACCATTCCGTCGCGCGCACGAATGCCGATCGAATACGTGAAATCATTCTTTTTCACGTCGTGCGATGGCTCTTTGGTGTATTTGAAACGCCAGCCGTCGGTGGTGAAGCCCGTCGGCGGATGGACGGCGATATCATCGATCCACGTGTGGAAGAATCCGGCCCAATCGTAGGGTTGAACTTTTTGCAATCCGGCGATCACGTCTTCGCGTACGTAGGTTTTTACGATCGGTCCCGTGTTTTGCTGCCCGAAGAAGTCGCGAGCGAACGTGTCGAGCGATTTGGTATTGTGCGAGAGGTCACGAATGATCGAGTCCGCCTTGAGCCATACCAGCTGGCCTTCGGAATAGAAGTCGACGCTGCGGCGCTCGGACGAATATCCCCGCGGCGCACCGTACAAGAATGGTCCCGAGGTTGCCGTGTCGCCCAACGAACGAGTCAGCCGGCCGGGTTCGTTTTCGTAACTCGCCCAGATGGCCGCGACGTGATCCGGCCAATTCTTCGATTCGCGGATTCCGTCGCGGAACGACATCACGTCGCCGTAGTACGCAATGGAAACGGTCCGATATGCGTCATTCTTGCTC
>JALYTZ010000027.1 GCA_030854025.1 Vulcanimicrobiota bacterium | reverse complement strand
GCTCTCACCTTGGCGCCGGTGCTTTCGGCGCGGCTGATCGGCGGCGAAGTCCACTCGCATTTTCCGGTCTTCGTCTGGTTCAATAATGGCCTCCAATCGTTCCGGCAATGGTACCGCGGCATGCTTCCGCGCTTCTTTCGCGCGCGCTGGCTCGTCGCGGGCATCTTCGTCCTCGCGCTTGTGGCCACCACAATCCTGTTCAAGACGACCCCGACCGCCTTCGTGCCGAACGAAGATCAGGGCTTCTTCATCACCACGATCCAAGCGCCGCAAGGCACCTCGCTCGCGAACGAAACCGCCATTGCGACCAAGGTTGAGAACATCATACGGCAGCAGCCTGAAGTCTCCGATATTTTCGACGTGGGCGGGTTCAGCTTCAGCGGCAGTTCGCCCAGCGGCGGCCTGATGTTCGTGCAGTTGAAACCATGGGCAGATCGCAAAGGCTCGGCGCATGCGCTCGATGCCGTCCTCGGTCGCGTGCAAGGCCCGTTTTTCGGAATCCCCGGCGCGCAGGTCTTTGCCTTCAATCCGCCCGCCATTGCCGGCGTCGGAAACTTCGGCGGCTTTCAATTCGAGCTGGAAGATCGCGGCGACGTCGGATTGCCGAACCTCATGAAAACCGCGTACGGCTACATGGGACTCGGCAATCAAAATCCGGATCTCAGCGGGGTCTTCACGACGTTCCGTCTGGACTCACCGCAATTGCTCGTGAACGTCAACCGCAACAAAGCCAAGTCCGTGGGCGTGACGCTGAACGATATTTTCAGCACCATGCAAACCGATCTCGGTTCGTTCGACGTCAATGATTTCGACTATCTCAATCGTTCGTATCACGTCTACGTGCAGGCCGACCAGCAGTTCCGAAGCCGGCTCGACGCGCTGCAGTACCTTTACGTGCGGTCGAGCCAAGGCGGCATCATTCCAATCAACGCGCTGGTCACCGCAAAACAGGTGCAGGCGCCACCCGTTATCTCGCACTACAACCTTTACCGCAACATTGAAATCAGCGGCAGCGCGGCGCCCGGTAAGGGCTCCGGGCAAGCTATCGCGGCGATGGCGCAGCTCGCGCAAAAGCTCGATCCCGCGGGCGTCAGTTACGAGTGGTCGGGACTTTCGCTCGACGAGGTGGCCGCAGGATCGCAGACGATTCTGATCTTTGCGCTCGGCATCATCTTCGTGTTCCTCGTGCTCGCGGCGCAGTACGAAAGTTTCGTCGATCCGCTCATCGTGCTGTTCGCCGTGCCGTGCGCGCTGCTCGGTGGACTGCTCTTCTTAAACCTGCGCCACGTTCCAAGCGACGTGTACGCGCAGGTTGGATACGTCATGCTCATCGGACTAGCGGCCAAGAACGCGATCTTGATCGTCGAGTTTGCCAATCAGCAGATGCGCGCGGGCGCGGACATCGTGTCGGCAGCGTCGCGCGCGGCGCAGACCCGACTGCGACCGATTCTCATGACGTCCATTGCGTTCGTGGCCGCTGTGATTCCGCTCGTGTTTGCCACCGGCGCCGGCAGTGCGGCACGGCATTCGCTGGGCACCGTCGTCTTCGGCGGGATGATCGTTTCGACTATACTTAATCTGGCGATCACCCCGGTGATCTACATCATCGTAAAATCCATTACGCGCTCGAAGAAGCGGGGCTCGGCCGCGTAACGCGTTTCGAGCGCTAGCCGGGCTTCTTTTTCGAGGGCGTCTTTACCGAGAGCTGGCCGATCATCTTCTTGATGTCGTTGTACTGTTTGCTTCCCGGCTTCATGTCCTTGAGCAGGCGTTTGTACGATCCGACGGCCTTACTCTTCTGTCCGACGTGCGTGTACGAGACGCCCATCATGTAGAGCAGTTGCGGGTTCTGATTGATGTACGTCTTGACGTTTGCGTCGAGCACGTCGAAAATCTGCGAAGCTTCTTTGAAGTTCTTTAGGCTGTAGTCCGAGCCGGCGATGCATCCGAGCATTTCGGGCGAACGCTGGAGTTGGAACGCGCTGCTGCACGCCTGACGCGCATGCGCGTAATCGTGCGTCGCAATGTAGGCTTGTCCAAGGAGCGCGAACGCCTGCGCGCTCGGTGCGACGGTTCCCAGGTGTTTGAGGTATCCGATGGCATCGCTCGTGTGCCCACCGGAGAGCTTAAGTTCCGCCAGATCGAGCAGGGCGCCGGGTTCGTCCTTATTTATGGCGAGCGCGGCTTGGAATTGCTGCTGCGCTTTTCCGATGTTGTGCTGTGACGCGAGGTATTCGCCGTACGCGGTGTAGGCGGCGGCTACTTTGGGATACGTCGTTACGATCGACTGGAACGTCTGATCTGCGATCGCGTTCTGCTTGAGCCGCGCGTACATCGCCGCTTTGCGAACCGAAATGGACACTTTTGCATCGTCGTCGGGCGCGGCGGCAACGGCGTCACCATACGCGAGCGCGGCCTTTGCCGTGTCGTTTTGCTGCGCCAAGAGATCGGCGCGGAATACCAGTACCTGAACGTTTTTTGGGTCCGCCGCAAGAGCGCGCTCGACGGTGGTTACCGCCGCCGGCAGCTGTTTCTGGTTGGCGAAAGTCTGCGCTTCCTGCAGCAGCGGGGTTACATCTTTGGGATCGAGCGCGAACGCCTTATCGAACTGCTGACGCGCTTGATCGAACTTGCCTTCGGTTGCATACACGAGGCCGAGCGTTGAATACGCACGCGGATCGGCCTTGTTGAACGTCACCGCGCGGTTCGCAATGCGTTCGGCATCTCGGGCTCGATTCGTTTTGATATAGAGCTGCGTGAGCGTACTCAAAACGCCGATGTTCGTCGGTTCGAGGTTCGACGCGTTTTCCAGATCGTTGATCGCGTTTGGTATCTGACCGAGCGCTTCTTGCGCGGTACCGTCGAAGTAGTACACCTGAGCGGTCTTTTCGCCGAGCTGCAGCAGGCGCTGCGTCAGCGGAATTGCCAGTTCGGGATGCCCGACGGAGAGATACTGCTGCGCGAGGTCGACCAGCGACTGACGGTCGTTGGGATCGCTCTTGAGCTTAGCCTGCAGCCGCGGGATCGCGATGTTCGGCGGCTCGGGAGTGGCGGTCGGAATCGGCGCAGGCGAAGCCGAGGGCGTTGCCGTCGGCGCGGGTTTGCCGAAAAGACCGGCTTGCGCTTTTCCGCCGGCCATGGCGAAAAGCGCGCAAAACGCAGCGACAAACGCGACGAGAAGGGTTCGTTTCAAAGTACCACGTGTCCTTATAGAGTGTATAACGGCGCGCGGGCGGCTTTTGTCACCCGTGTGCTTTGGCCTCTTCAACCAGTTTGGTCAGCTCGGGAATAATGGCGAACGCGTCGCCGACGACGAGCAGATCGGCGAATTCGCCGATTGGGACGCCCGCATCTTTGTTGATGGCAACGATCGTCTTCGCCGTCTGCATGCCGACTTTGTGCTGGATCGCCCCCGAAATGCCGGCGGCAATGTAAAGATTTGGACTGACCGTCTTCCCGGTTTGACCGATCTGAAGGCTGTAGGGCACCCACCCGGCGTCGGCTGCTGCGCGCGAGGCGCCGACGGTTCCTCCCAGCGCTTCGGCCAATGGCTTGAGCAGCGTATCGAACGGTTCAGGACCGCCGAGGCCGCGCCCGCCCGCCACAACTGCCGGTGCTTCTTCAAGGCCCATTTCGCCCGACGCCTCTTCGACGTCGCGTTCCACCGTCATGGCGTACGTTTTTCCGGCCGGTTTCTCGAGCGCCGTTACGGTCGCGCCGGAACCGCCGGGCTCGGCGGGAAACGAGTTCGGCCGAATCGTCACCACCCCGAACGCGGCGCCTTCTTTGAACGCGCAGGTCGTGATCTGGGCTCCGCCGAGTTTGGGTGCAACGCACCCGATCCGTCCGTTTTCGACCCGGATATCGGTGACGTCGGAATTCATCCCGGCACCCAGCCGCGCGGCGAGCCGCCCGGCGACGTCGCGCCCAAGCATGGTGTTCGGTGCCAGGAC
>JALYTZ010000224.1 GCA_030854025.1 Vulcanimicrobiota bacterium | reverse complement strand
GCGTTTGATGCCTGCGAATACGTCATCGATGCGGTAAAGGCTCGAGCGTCTATTTGGAAGCGCGAGCGATATGCCGACGGCGACGCCGCCTGGAGAGAAAACTGAGCGTCGAACTCGTGCGCGTTGCCGCCGTCAATAATGACGGCGTCGCTGGGCTGGTGTATCAACCGCGTAGAACGCGCGACGTGTGGATTGTAGCCGGTCACGGGTACTCAAGTTCCAAGCACAATCTGGATTTCTTATGCGGATTTCTAGCAAGTCACGGATATGGCGTGGTCAGCTTAGATTTTCCGGGGCATAAACTCGGCGCTTCCGGCGGTCGACTCAATTCGGCCGACGATCTAGTCGATGCGATGTCGTCGGTCGTCGCGTTCACGCGTCGGCAGACGAGCGGCCCGGTGTACACGCTGGGTCACAGCATGGGCGCGATGACCGCGCTCTTCACGGCCGGCGCCGATCCGTCGATCGCGGGAACGATTTCGATCGCAACCGGATACGGGCGCCCTTCCGCGCTGGATGCGCTGCAAAAAGCCGGAGCAACGGACTTTCGTTCGTCGTACGTCGACGGAATCGCGCTGCCCGAACTTGTGGCCGGCGTAGAGAACCGCTTCGAAGCGGCGCTTGCGAGCCTCGCCGGCCGGCCGCAGCTATACGTGGCCGCGACGCGAGATGCAATGGTCAGCTACGCCAGCGTTGAAGCACTTTTCGAGCGAGCATACGAACCTAAGCGACTCGTGAGCATTGCCAGCGATCACACGTACGCGGGCGAAAACGCTCGCGCGGAAGTATTGCAATGGTTGAACGAACTGCACCCGCGCCCGTAGCCGGCAGCCGCGAACTGCGCCGGTACAGCCGACATCTACTCATCCCCGAAGTCGGGTTGGCCGGCCAGCAGAAATTGGCGGCTGCGCGAATTCTCTGCATCGGCGCCGGCGGCTTAGGTTCACCCGTCCTGCAGTATTTGGCAGCCGCGGGCGTCGGGCGTCTGGGAATCATGGACGACGACGTCGTCGACGAAACGAACTTGCAGCGGCAGACGCTGTTCGCGACGGCCGATATCGGCTCGTCGAAGGCGCAGGTTGCTGCGGCGCGTCTGCACGCGCTCAATCCGCATATCGCCGTCGATCCGATTGCGCAGCGTTTCGCGCACGACAACGCGCGCGACCTCGTCCGGCTGTACGACGTGGTAGTCGACTGCACGGATCGATTCGAGACGCGCTATCTCATAAACGAT
Organism: Vulcanimicrobiota bacterium; assembly: GCA_030854025.1. GTDB lineage: Bacteria > Vulcanimicrobiota > Vulcanimicrobiia > Vulcanimicrobiales > Vulcanimicrobiaceae > JALYTZ01. Next base: position 4,570 of record JALYTZ010000224.1, on the reverse strand, counting down.
GCGTGCGCATTCGAGGGCAAGCCCGACGTGTACGGATCGATCTTTCGTTTCGACGGTCAGGTGAGCGTCTTTGCGCGCGGGCGCGGGCCGTGTTACCGCTGCCTCTTTCCGCAACCTCCGCCGCGTGGCACTGTCCCCACATGCGCGGAAGGCGGAGTGCTCGGCGTCCTTCCCGGCATCGTCGGAGCCTTGCAGGCCAATGAGGCCCTCAAGCTCGTGCTCGGGATCGGCGAGAGCCTCATCGGTCGGCTCATGCTCGTCGACGCGCTCGACGCCCGCGTGCGTGAAGTTCGCATAGAACGAGATCCCGCGTGCGCGCTTTGCGGCGAACACCCGTCGATCTTCGACGTCGCTGTGGACGATGAACCGGACGAGACAACCGACGACGTTCCGGGCGTGCGCGAAATCGGCTGGGAAGCGCTCGACGACGAACTGCTCCACGCAACGCTGCTCGACGTTCGCGAACCGCATGAAGCGGTACTCGGCCTGCTGCCCGGCTCGCTGCACGTGCCGGCTTCGCAGCTCGAAGCGCGCATGCACGAACTCGATTCGGCGCGACGCTACGTCGTCGCGTGTCGTATCGGGCAGCGCTCGCTCTGGGCCGTTCGGCGCCTGCGCGAAGCCGGCTTCGAACGCATCGCCCACCTGCGCGGCGGTCTGCTTCCCTACGCAGCTCACGCGTCCGACGTCGAGTTGTTTTAGGCGACGCGGTGAGAACCAAAATATTCGGCAAAGATGGACCGCCGGTTCCGGCGATTGGTCAGGGCACCTGGGACATTCCCGAAAGCGGTCCGCGCCTCGACGAAGCCAAGCGCGCAATTCGTCGCGGCATCGAGCTTGGTATGGTGCATCTCGATACGGCTGAGATGTACGGCAGCGGACGCGTCGAGGAGCTGCTCGGCGAAGCGATCGCGGGAATTGCGCGCGAGAAGCTTTTTATCGGCAGCAAAGTGCTCCCGGGCAACGCCGACTACAAGGGCACGATTGCCGCGTGCGATCGTTCGCTCGCGCGTATGCGCCTTGAATACCTGGATTTATATATGCTGCACTGGCCGAGCAGCGAACCGCTCGAAGAAACGATGCGAGCGCTCGAAGCGCTCGTGAAGGCCGGCAAAACACGGTACGTCGGCGTGAGCAACTTCGACGTCGACGAGCTCGCGCAAGCGCGATCCTACCTTCGCACCGAAAAACTCGCGTGCAATCAAATACTCTATCATTTGAAAGAACGCAGCATTGAATTCCGTTTACAGCCGTACTGCGAACGTGAAGGAATCGCAATCGTCGCCTACACGCCGTTCGGACGGGGGCGCTTCCCGCGTGAAGGTGCCGGCGCAAACGGGGTGCTCGGAAAAATAGCAGCCAAACATCACGGAACGCCGCGACAAGTGATCCTGAACTTTTTGATTCGGCAGTCGAACGTTTTCACGATTCCCAAAGCGTCGAGCGTCGCGCACGTTGAGGAAAACGCAGCAGCAGACGCGTTCACGCTTGACGATTCCGACGTAGCGGCCATCGATCGAGCTTTTCCGGCACATGATGGTCCGCTCGCCAGCCTTTAACGCAAGCGACGTCAAAGAGCGAGCCGCGGCACGTGCGTTTGAGTTAGGTGCGGCTGCGGTTCGCGTTGCGCGCGCACAGCCGGATCGGGCAACGGGCGACGCGATGCGCAGCGCGTTCGCGCGCGGTGATTTCAGTACGTGGCCCTATGACGACGACTACTCACGGCAAGCCGCCGCACCCGAGCACGTTCTCCCCGGCGCCCGCAGCGTGCTCTGCATTGCCGTGCCGTATGCGAGCGCGGCTCCATCGCGGCCGCCGCTTCACGGCCGCGTTTCAAACTACGCCTGGTCGGCCGATTACCATCGGCGTCTGCGCGCCTTGCTCGCGCGCGTTGCCGAGGTGCTCGACGAAGCTGCGGGTGCCAGCGTAACGGCGATCGCGTGCGACACGAAGCCGCTCGCGGAACGCGCCTTCGCTGCGCGCGCGGGCCTGGGATGGGTCGGAAAACACACGAATCTCATTTCACCGCAGCTCGGATCGTTCGTTTTTCTGGGAGAAGTCGTGACGACGCTCGAGCTGCCGCCGGATCTGCCGCTGCGAAAATCGTGCGGAAGCTGCGAACGCTGCGTAACGGCGTGTCCGACGGGAGCGCTGCGCGGCGACTACACGATCGATGCGACGCGTTGCATTTCGGACCTGACGCAGCGAACCGGCTCGATACCGCGCGCCATGCGCGCAGCGATCGGCGATTGGGTTTGGGGTTGCGATCTCTGTCAGTTGGCATGCCCACCGACGAAGGCCGCGGGCGAGGCCGACGTGCCCGCAAACGTGCCGCTTTCCAAAGCGACCGCCATGCCGCCGCTGCTGGAACTCTTGCGCCTCCGCAGCGGTGAATTCAAGCGAACCTACGCTCCCACGGCAATGGGATGGCGGGGCGCGGCCGTGCTGCGCCGCAACGCCGCCGTGGCGCTCGGAAACGCGCTCGACCGCGCAACCGTCCCCGCGCTCGAAGCCGCGCTGCGCGACGATCCCCATCCGATGGTGCGCGAACACGCCGCGTGGGCGCTCGGAAGAATCGGTTCGCCGCAAGCGCTGCTCGCATTAGAAGGGCGCCGCGGTAGCGATCCCGACGCGGGAGTGCGCGTTGAGATCGACGCCGCGTTGGAACCGTACGCCGCCGAGCGGCGTTAGAAACAACATGAACCGCATCGCACGGTCCGCGGCAAGCGCTCTCGCCCTTATCACCATTGCCGCAACGGCGTTCTTGCCGGCCGGCGCCGCCGCAGGGAGCGGTCCGGCGGCAAACGGAGCCGCGTTGCTGCGGAAGATGGCGCAAGTGAATCCCCACTTGAAGTCGTACACCGCATCGATCCACGCCGACGTAACCCTACACGCGTTCGTGTCGCTCAGTCCGACGCTCGACGGAACGTACTATCATAAAGAACCCGGCAAGGACAAGCTCGTCTTTACCAGCGGCGTGCCTTCAATCGCCAAGCAGTTCAGCAAAATCTATCCTCACATCGATAGTCCGTCGAGCTGGAATAGCGTGTACGTCGTTTCGACCGGTCCCGACGACGGCACGTACACGGCGTTCAAGCTCGTGCCGCGCCGCAACGGCCGGGTCGATCACATCGACGTGAAGGTCGACGACAAACTGGCAACCATTTCAGAAATGCGCTGGACCTACAACGACGGCGGTTACGCTCTGCTCGATCAAACCTACAAGCAGATCGACGGGAATTATCTGGTGACGCACCAGACCGGTCACGTCGACACGCCGCACTACAGCGCCGACCTCGTTTCGACGTTTTCCAACTTTAAAGTCAACGTCCCGATCTCCGACGCGGTGTTTAAGGCCGAATCGTAGGGCGGGCTCAGCCGCCTGGGGTACACTAGCGCCATGGCGCTTCGCACCGTGGATCTCACGCGGGAACTGCTGGCCGACCAGTTCAGCCGGCCGATCACGTACCTTCGCGTTTCGGTAACCGACAAGTGCAATCTGCGCTGCGTCTACTGCATGCCGGAATCGGGCTTGCCATGGCTGCCGAAAGCCGACATTTTAACGTACGAGGAGATCGTAGCGCTCGTGCGCGTTGCTGCCTCCGTGGGCGTGCAGAGCATCCGCCTAACCGGCGGCGAGCCCCTGGTGCGCCGCGACTTGCACGAACTGGTTCGCGAAATCGCGGCCGTGGACGGCATCGACGACATCGCGCTCTCCACGAACGCGTTGCTGCTTGCGGATCAGATCGACGCGCTGGCTGCAGCCGGCCTCACTCGGGTGAACGTCTCGCTAGACACGCTGCGTGCCGACCGCTTTTTGGCTATCGCGCGCCGCCCGGGTCTGGATCGAGTTTGGGCCGGCATCGACGCCGCCATAGCGCGCGGACTTGCGCCGCTCAAGCTCAACTGCGTGGTGATGCGCGGGCAAAACGACGATGAAATCGGCGATTTCGCCGCGCTTACCCGCGAGCGTCCGATCTTCGTGCGGTTCATCGAAGTGATGCCGGTGGCAGAGAACGTCGGCCTGCAGGCCGGCACTTACGTGAGCGCCGACGAGATTTTGGAACGTGTCGCCTCGCTCGGGGACATCGGAGCGTGCGGCGGCCCCGGCGGCAACGGACCGGCCCGTTACTTTGCCTTTAGAAACGCGCCGGGGGCGGTCGGGGTCATCAGTCCGCTTTCGCACGACTACTGCGAGCGGTGCAATCGGGTGCGGCTCACTGCCGACGGCAGGTTGCGGCTGTGCCTGTTCGGCGACCACGCGGTCGACCTGCGCACACCCCTTCGCGCTGGTGCGACGACCGACGAGATCGCCGGCATTCTGCGGTCTGCCATGCTCATAAAGCCCGAACGCCATCACCTGCGCCTGGGCGAGACCTCATCCCGCATGCGGGCGTTCAGCGAAATCGGCGGCTAGTGGTCTGCGGCGCAAGTCCCGCAACTTATTCGGAGGGTCTTTTCCGCCGGATGCTTCGTTGCTCATCGGTCACAACGCTACGGCGTTGCTTCCTCTTCGCGCCTCGCCCCGGCGAAAAGTCCCTCACCGAATAGGTCACGGGACATGCGCCGC
>JALYTZ010000211.1 GCA_030854025.1 Vulcanimicrobiota bacterium | reverse complement strand
GCGCCACGCTGTTCGCGATGATGGTGCAGATCATCACCGGCATTTTTTTGACGTTCTTCTATGCACCGTCCGCGATGACGGCGTGGGAATCGACCAAGTCGATTTACGACCACCCGTTCCAGCACCTCGTGCTCTCGATCCACTACTGGGGCGCCTCGGCGATGATCGCGCTGGTGTTCCTGCACTTGTTGCAAGTCGTGATCTGGGGCGCGTATAAATCACCGCGCGAAATTCAGTGGATCGTCGGTGTGCTGCTGCTGCTGGTCACGATGGTGCTCGGCCTCACCGGCTACTTGCTGCCGTGGGACATGAACGCGTACTTCGCTTCGCAAGTGGCGATTAATCTCACGCTCAACGTGCCGATCGTCGGAACGTTCGTGCAGCAATTCGCGCAAGACGGCACGACGCTGGGCACGCTCACGATCAATCGCTTCTTCGGCCTGCACGTCTGGCTGATGCCCGCAGTTCTGGTGGCACTCGTCGGCGCGCACTTGGCGATTTTCCGCTGGAACGGCCCCGCCGGACCACCGGTCGAAGATCCGCGTCCGCTCCGTCCCGGACGCTTCTGGCCCGATCAGATGTTCATGGACGCGGCCGCGTCGCTCATCATCTTCATCATCATTTTCGGACTCGCGCTGGCTGCGCCGCCGTTTCTCGATGCCAAAGCCGATCCGACAAAATTCTTCGTGCCATACCCGGCCTGGTATTTCTTGGATTTGTTCGGATTGCTCAACCTTGTTCCGGGCAATCTCGAAATCGTCGGTGCGATCATCATCCCCGGCGTCGCGACGCTGATTCTGTTCGTGCTGCCGTGGCTCGACCGCAGCACGACCCGCGTGACGGGATCGCGCAAACCGATCTTGTGGCTGCTGACGGTTTCAATGGCGGTCATTCTCGGGCTGACGTTCTGGAGCCAAGCCGGCATCGTTGCCAAACAGGCTGCTGCCGCATCGATCGCGACACCGACGACTGCGCAGCTTCCGGCGCCGGCCAACGCGCAAGCGAATGCGCAACCGGCAGGCGGAGCGCTAAGCGCATCGGCACAAGCCGGCAAAACGGTCTTCGCGCAAAACTGTTCGAGCTGCCACGGCGCTACGGGCGCCGGCGTGCCCGGCACGTTCCCCGCGCTGGCCGACAATCCGGTCGTCACCGGCGATCCGAAAAAGGTCGTGAACATTTTGCTCAACGGTCTGCAAGGCCACATTCAAGTCGGCAGTCAGAGCTTCAACGGCCAAATGCCTGCGTGGAAAGCGAACCTCTCCGCCAAAGACATCACCAACGTCATAAACTTCATCCGCACCGGCCTCGGCAACAACAAAGCGACGCAAATCAAACAGTCGCTGGTAACGTCACAGAAGAAATAGCGAACGCGACCGGTAGAAAAGGGGCGCGTTAAGCCAAGTTGCCGCCGACGCGATTAGCGGCGGCGACGTTCCAATGCTTCGAAGCGTTGATCCGCACGTGCCATCCAGCGCTGCATCCCCGTGACCTCACCCGCGACTGAGGTAAGTCGCGTCTCGACAGAGTCCAGACGTGTTTCGACGGAGCCCAGGCGCATCTCCACGCGTGAGAATCCACTGCTTACCGCTCCGTGCAGGTCGGTAATGGCAGCCATAAGTTCGGCCGGCGTCGGTTCAGCGTGCATCGTGTGAGCGTAGCATGCGCATCTTGCCGAAATGTTTCCTTCTAGCCGACTCCCCCTATCGGGGCACCCCCGAATTGCATCTTGGTCCGCTGTATAGGAACAAGTCGGCTTTCCCTGATCGCGCGACGACTCGGCGAGAGCGGCCATAGGTTGGGTCGATGCGCGGACGGCGTTTTGGTGCGATGACCCAGGTGCGTGGGGCGGCGCAGATGATCGAGCGCGGGTCGCGGCCGTCGCCGCTGTTTGCTGCCTTCGGCGAAGCCAAGACGTACACGCCGGGTTGCGTATAGAACACGAGCGCGTTCCCACCCGCCATGTTTTGGATTGCGACGGCGTCGCCGGGTAGGCGTTGCGCGTCGATCACCTTTGCGAGCGGCGGGACGGGTTTGAAGCGCTCCGCGTTCGGAAGCGCGAGCAGGGCGAGAAAAAGCACGGCCAGCGTCATGGCGCCGCCCAGCACGTACGGACCGGCGCACATCGTTGGGTTGCGCGCGAGCACTACGAATGTTATCAGCGACCCTACGAAAACTGCCGCGCCAACTGCAATGAGATTCGCCCCAACGACATTTAGATCTGCGGTGAGGCGGTTGTCATGCGAGAACCAGACGATCGCGATCGCAAGCATCGCAATGGTGACGGGAACTGCGGCGGCGGAGATCAGGATCGAACGGCTGCGTCCTTTTTGCACGGCGTGATCGAAATAGAAAGCGACCAACACGGCGAGCGCTGGGAATTCCAGCGCAACGTAGTTCGGTAATTTCGTTTTTGCAAAGCTGAAGAACACGAACGGCACGACGATCCACGTGAAGACCAGCCGCAGCATCTGCTGCGCATCGCGCGTTGCCGCGTCATCGGAATGTCGCCGCAAGCGATCGATGCCGTAAGCGACCGCCGACGGAAAGAACGCGATCCACGGAAAGAACCCGAGAATCAAAACCGGCAGGTAGTACCACACCGGGCCGGCCTGGTTTTCGATCGTGCCGGTATAGCGGCCGACGGTATAGTGGCCGATCAGTTCGGCCACGGCGTGCGCACCGGTCTGGCTCACTAAGGCGAGCAGCCACGGCGAAACCAGAACGACGAACGCGAACACGCTGCCAATCCAGCCGCGCCACGATGGCAGCATCGTTTGCTCGTACCGCCGATTCCACACGTAGAACACCACGGCGATCATAAGCGCCAGCACGGGCGCGACGGGACCCTTCGTCAGAAATCCAAGCGACACGGCGATCGAACCGAACAAAAAGTATCGCTGTCGCCCCGTCTGCATTCCGCGAAACCACCAGAAGACGGCGAGCGCAACCGAAAGGTCGAGCATGGCGTCCATGATCGCAAGGCGCCCCACGATCGCCTGCATGAGGCACGTCGAAAGCACCACGCTCGCATAAATGCCGGTGCGCAACCCAGCCTGGCGGGTGACGGCGTATCCGGTCACCGCTCCCATCGCAATGGTCGCAAGTGCCGACGGAAGACGGAGCGCAAATGCACCGACGTGCGAGATCGCGGCGAACAGTGCGGCGGTCCAAAAATAGAGCGGCGGCTGAATGAACCACGCCGCGCCGTTGAGATGCATCACGATCCAGTCGTGATAGAGCAGAATTTCGCGGGCTACTTCGCCGTACGCGGTCTCGCTGTTGTCCCAGAGCGTGCCGTACCCGAGCCCGGGCAGCGTAATGAGCGCGGCAATGGCTGCGCCGATAAGAGACGCACGGGCGGGGTTGCGCATTTCGAGAGTTTTGGGCATGCGGGCAGCGAAGTCATTGCACGCCTATGGCATTTCCCGTTACCCTGCGTCCCCGTGGTCGCCGCGCGCTCGTCGTCGGCGGCGGGCCCGTCGCGCTGCGAAAGATCCTCGCGCTCATCGAGGGCGGCGCTGCCGTTCGCGTCGTCGCGCCGCAGGTATCGCACGAGGTGCGCGTGATGGTCGAACGTGAGGCCGGCGAGTTGCTCGAACGGGCGTACAGCGCTGAAGACCTTACCGGCGTCTTTCTTGCCGTAGCGGCAACAGATAACGTCGGCGTCAACGAAACCGTGCTTGCCGATGCGCAGGCTCGCGGCATTCTTGCTTGCGACGCGATGCAGCCGAGCCGCGGCGATTTTACGATGCAGTCCGTCGTGCGTGTCGGAAGCGTTACGTTTACGATAGACACCGGCGGGTCGGCCCCCGCCTTTGCCAAACGACTCGCGCGCGAACTGCGCGAACGATTCGGTGAAAGTTACGGAACCGCGGCGAAAACGCTTGCACGAATGCGCGTCTACGTCAAAGCCGTGCTGCCCCTTGAGGAGCGCGCCGGGGTGCTGCGCGCGCTTGCCGAACTCCCGATCGAAGCGCTTGCGACAATGAATCCCGCGCAAGCCGAACATGAAGTCGAAGAAACGATCCAACGCCTGCGTGGCATTCGCACCGAGCACACGACGCAGTCGTCCGTGTGCGCCTCGCGCGCGAGTGCGCTGGCGATGATTCAGGCGCGCGCCGTGGCGGCGAACCTCGCGCGTCATGGCATCGCGACGACGATCCTCAACGTCACGACCACCGGAGATCGCGTGCAGGATCGCTCGCTGGCCGCAATCGGCAGCGACAGCCTGTTCGTCAAGGAACTCGAACTCGCGCTGCGAGACGGACGCGCCGACTACGCCGTGCATTCAGCGAAAGACCTGCCGAGCGCGCTTCCCGACGACATGCAAATTGTCGCAATATCGCAGCGCGCCGACCCCCGCGACGCCTTCTGCAGCGAACGCTTCGAGACGTTCGAGTCGCTGCCGGCGGACGCACGGGTTGGAACCTCCAGCCTGCGGCGGCGCGCCCAGCTTGCGGCACTGCGCGACGATCTGACGTACGTCGATATTCGCGGAAACGTCGATACGCGTTTGCGCAAACTGCGTGACGGCGATTACGACGCGATTGTGCTTGCGGCAGCGGGTTTGGAACGGCTGCACGCGAGCGCTCGCCACACGGTGCCATTCCCAGTCGAACACGTGGTTCCGGCAGTCGGGCAGGGCGCGCTTGCGGTCGAAACGCGGGCGAATGCCTCGACGCTCGCCGATCGGCTTCGCGCGGCAATCAACGACTCAACTTCTGAACTTGCGGTCGCGTGCGAACGCGCCGCCCTCCATCGCTTGCAAGGTGGTTGCCAAGCACCGATCGGCATTCACGCGCGGTTCGCGGGAGAACGGCTTACCGTTCACGGCAGTATCGCCGCGCTCGACGGTTCGCGAGTCGTGCGGGGCGAACGCAGCGCGATCGTTACGGACGTCGCAGCGGCTCGCGAGCTGGGCATAGCGCTTGCCAATGTCTTGCGCGATGGCGGCGGCCTCGACATCTTAGCGATGAATCCGCGCGCCGCACCGCTTCCGCTCGCCGGAAAGTTGATCGTGCTCGGCCGCACGCAGGATCGCCCCGGGCGAATTGCCGACGCATTGCGTGCCGACGGGGCGGAAGTGATCGAAGTACGTTCGGGCGACGCGGCGCCGTCGCGCGTTCCCGACGTGCTCGTTTTTCCGTCGAGCGGCTCGGTCGATGCCGCATCGGCCGTACTCGCCGAACTGCACCGCGCCGGCACGCGCCCCACCGTTGCCGCAATGGGCCCGCAAAGCTCCGCGGCCGCGACCGCCGCCGGGTTCGCGCCCGACCTCGTTGCACCCGAAGCCGGCATCGACGCACTGCTCGGCATCATCCGCAGCCATCTCTTGGAGTCGAATACGGCATGAGCGACCGCACCGCCCTCGATCTTTCTTCTCGTCCGCGCCGCCTGCGGCGCACCGCTACAATGCGCGGCCTCGTACGCGAAAACCGGGTCAACATCGAGTCGCTGGTGGCGCCGCTGTTCGTCGTCGAAAACGAAGCGGCTGCCGGAGAAATCAGCTCGATGCCCGGCGTCTTCCGCTATACCGTCGAGAGCATCGTTAACGAAGCCGGTACGCTCGACGCGCTCGGCGTGCACAGCGTGCTGCTTTTCGGCATACCGGAGACAAAGGACGCGGCGGCAAGCAGCAACTACGATCCGAACGGAGTCGTGCAGCGCGCCGCGCGAGCCATTAAAGAGGCACATCCGCACATGCTCGTCATCGCGGACCTGTGCAATTGCGAGTATACGAGTCACGGTCACTGCGGCATCGTGACCGAAAGCGGCGAAGTTGACAACGATGCGACGGTCGCGCTGCTCGTGAAAACCGCACTCACCTACGCGCGAAGTGGTGTCGACGTCATCGCGCCTTCGGACATGATGGATGGCCGCGTCGGCGCAATCCGCGCGGCTCTCGACGCCGAAGGCTTTACCGGCGTTGCGATCATGGCGTATAGCGCGAAGTACGCGAGCGCGTTTTACGGACCGTTTCGCGAAGCGGCCGATTCCACGCCCGAATTCGGCGACCGCCGCTCCTATCAGATGGACTGCGCCAACGATCGCGAAGCGCTTCGCGAAATTGCGCTCGACTTGAACGAAGGCGCCGACATCGTCATGGTCAAGCCGGGACTGCCGTACTTGGACGTCGTGCGCGCGGCGCGCGAAGCGTTCGATGCGCCAATTGCCGTCTACAACGTGAGCGGCGAATACTCGATGATCAAAGCGGCCGCTGCCAATGGGTGGATCGATGAAGAGCGAGCCGTCGACGAAGTGCTCTTGAGTTTCGTGCGCGCGGGAGCCGACATCATCATCACGTACTTCGCTAAAGACTATGCGGCGCGCCGTGAACCCAGCGCATCCTGAGCGAACATCCCTTGCAGTCTGTCTGTTAGCCGGGGGCGAAGCCACGCGCTTCCCGGGAAAACTCGAAAGCGATGCCGGCGGCGTGCCGCTGCTCGAGCGCGTGTATGAAAATCTTCGCTCCATCGCTCCAGTTACCGTTTCGGCCAAAGACGGTTTCAGCGCGGACTTGAAAGCGGCACTCGCTTGCCCGATCGTCGTCGACCGCTGGGCGCGGCGAGGTCCGCTCGCAGGACTGCTGAGCACGCTCCCGATGCTGGATGCCGATCGCGTGTTCGTGGCGGCCGGCGACCTGCCATTCGTCGACGCGCAGGTGTACGCTCGCCTCAATCGCGCATGGACGAACGATACGCAGGCAGCCGTGCCCGTACACGGGTCGAACGATCGCATCGAACCATTGTGCGCGCTCTACGACCGGGCAGCGTTTCTCGAAGCGGCATACCCGATATTTACAAACGGCTCGGGAAGCGTGCGTGAAGTCGTCGAACGACTCCGCGTCGTCCGCGTTCGTTTCGAAGACGGACGAGTTTTCGCGAACGTCAATACGGCCCTGGATCGCCGGACGCTCTTCCATCGATGAGGTTTACAGGTTGAAAATCGAACGCTCGATCTCCGCATTTTCGCGCGCGCGCCGGTCGATTGCGGGCGGCGTCAACTCACCCGTGCGGGCATTCAAAGCCGTGGGCGGCTCGCCCGTTTTCATGAGGAGCGGCAACGGCGCGTATCTGACCGACATCGAAGGTCACGAATACGTCGACTACGTGCTTTCGTGGGGGCCGCTCATTCTCGGTCACGCGCATCCGGCAGTCATTCGAGCCATCGTGCAGACGGCCCAGCGCGGCACGTCGTTCGGTGCGCCGACCGAAGCGGAAACCGAACTGGCCGAAATGATTTGCGCCATGGTACCTTCGATCGAACGCGTGCGCTTTACGTCGAGCGGAACCGAAGCAACGATGAGCGCCGCGCGGCTTGCGCGCGGCTTCACGCGCCGCGAAAAGATCGTTAAATTCGCCGGCTGTTACCACGGTCATGGCGACTCGTTTCTTATTGCAGCCGGCTCGGGCGCACTCACAAACGGCGTCCCGAATTCGGCCGGCATTACCGAAGGCACCGCGCGCGACACGATCGTGCTGCCTTATAACAACGCGGACGCGGTTTCGCAAGCATTCGCGGCAAACGGCGAGCAGATCGCGGCGGTCATCGTGGAACCGTATGCGGGCAATATGGGGCTCGTGATGCCGCGTCCCGGCTACCTGCAGAAGCTGCGCGAGTTGTGCACGCAGTACGGCGCGCTGCTGATTTTCGACGAAGTGATGACGGGCTTCCGGGTTGCGCCCGGCGGCGTTCAGGAGCGCGAGGGCGTTGTGCCGGATCTGACGACCCTCGGCAAAGTGATCGGCGGCGGACTTCCGGTGGGGGCGTTCGGCGGACGCGCCGACATCATGGCGCATCTTTCGCCCGACGGCGCGGTGTATCAGGCCGGAACGCTCTCGGGGAATCCGCTCGCAATGGCGGCTGGGGCCGCTACGCTGCGCGAACTGCAGAACGATCCGCACGTCTACGAAGCGCTTGAGATCACGAGCAAGCTGCTGTGCGACGGACTGCACGAAGTCCTCAACAAACACGGCGTCGCCCATACGAGTGCGCGCGCCGGCTCGATGTTCTGCACGTTTTTCAGCGACGGTCCGATCCACGACCTGGACGACGCCCTCAAGTGCGATACGGCCACGTACGCGAAGTTCTTTCACGCGATGCTCGACGAAGGCGTGTACCTGGCTCCCTCGCAGTTCGAAGCGGGCTTCCTCTCTGCCGCGCACTCCACCCACGACCTGGAACGGACGATCCACGCGGCCGACCGCGCCTTCGAAGGCATGCGATAAAACCTCTAGTGCCCGGCTGTGCTTGGGCCTACGATGGATGCATGGCTGGGATAGGGTACATCTAAGGCATGCCGCTTGTTTGCCTCGGGCTCTCGCATCATACCGCGCCGGTCGACGTGCGCGAGCGGCACATGTTTCCGGCCTCCCGCATGGGCGAAGCGCTGGTCGCGCTGCGCGAATACGATGCCGTGCGCGAGGCGGCGATGCTCCAGACCTGCGGGCGGCTCGAGATTTATGCGGAGCTAGAAGACTACGAGAGCGGCGTCGCGCAGCTCAAATCGTTCCTGCAGCATTTTCGACACGGCGACGTGTCGTACGATTTGGAATCGTACATGTACACGCTGCTCGGGCGGCAGGCGATCGAACATCTCTTTCGGGTGAGCACGGGTCTGGACTCGATGCTGATCGGCGAAGCCGAAATTCTGGGCCAGGTGAAAGACGCGTACATCCAAGGTCAGCACGCGCGTTCGCTCGGCAAGACGCTGCACAAACTCTTTCGCGAAGCGCTTAACGCAGGCAAGGCGGCACGCACGCAAACGCGCATCGGCGACGAATCAACGTCGATTGCGACCTCCGCGATAGAACTTGCAAAAGCCGAACTTGGATCGCTCGAAAACGTAGCTGTGGTGGTAGTCGGCGCGGGGAAGATGGCCCGTACCGCGGTCAAACGCCTGCGCGCGCACGGCGCGCAGCACTTGATGATCACCAATCGCACGATGCGCCACGCCCAGGACGTGATCGCGGAAATCGGTTTCGGGCACGCCGTCGAAATGCCGGGACTCCCCGACGCACTCGCAGCCGCCGACATCATCGTCACCTCGACCGGCGCATCGCACTTCGTTCTCGCGCCCGAGAACGTCGCCGAAGCGATGGCTCGCCGGCCGGAGCGGCCGCTCTTCATTATCGACATTGCCGTTCCACGCGACGCCGATCCGCGCGTTGCGCAACTGCCGAACGTGACGCTGGTCGACATCGACGGTCTCAAGACGCACGTCGATCGAAAGCTCGAGATTCGTCGCGAAGCGATCCCGCAGGTCGAAGAAATCATCGGCGAATACATGGAGCGCTTTTCGAGCTGGTATCGTGCGCGCGTCGCGGTGCCGATCATCGCATCGCTCACGCAAAAAGCCGAAGCGATTCGCGACGCGGAACTGGAACGGCTGCTCGCGCGCTGCCCCGAACTGACCGATCGTGAAAAAATGCTCGTCACCGGCATGTCGATGACGATCATTTCGAAACTGCTGCACACCGTCGTCACGAAAGTGCGCGACAAAGCGATTTCCAATCACGCCGAATCGCTCGCGCACGTGCGGGTCTTGAGCGAACTCTTCGAACTCAACCTGGCCGAAGGCGTTGCGGCGCCGGTCGCGCTCGGCACGATGCTAGACATCGAAGAGTGAACGAAGCGGGAAAAGTTTTTCTGGTCGGTGGGGGCCCGGGCGATCCGGGCCTGCTTACGTTACGCGCGGAACGCGCGCTTCGTACGGCGCAGGTGCTGCTCTACGACGCATTGGCTTCCGACCCCGTCGTGGCGCTCGCGCCGCCGGAGTGCGAAGCGATCTTCGTTGGAAAGCGCGGCG
>JALYTZ010000201.1 GCA_030854025.1 Vulcanimicrobiota bacterium | reverse complement strand
GTGCCCGAGATGTACCCGGGGGCCGAGAAGTCAAACGCTCCGGGGGGTGTTGGGAGCTACGCCATGCCGTCGGTGAGTCGCCGCGTGTTCCAGCGTTCGAGTTCGCGGGAGTAGAGCACGGCACTGCGTTCTTGAAGTTTTCGGCTGGCGGCTTTTGAAATCCGCATTCGCAGGACGACGTTCGTTTTGGATTTCATTTATTGATTGCTCCTTGTCCCACTGTAGTGGGATCGACGTTATTCGCGCTCAAGATCGCGCCGGTCGCGCGCTCGAGTTCAACCACCGCTTTGTTCAGGTCGGTTTGCGCGCGCAATTCACGACCGCGATTGTCGGCTAATTCCACCTCTCGCTGCAGCACGAGAAACGTGGTCGATGCTCCGCTGCGGAATCGTCGCTGCTCGCTCGCGAGCACCGCTTGCGACGCTTGGCGAGCCGATCGCGCGGCAATCAGCCGGTATTGCGCGCTTTTATATATCTGTAACGCATTTCGAACGTCAACCGTTACCCGCTGCACGATGCTCGCTTCTTGCAGTTGCACGCTTTTTTCGCGTTCGCGCGCGATCGCAAGGTCGGCTTTGGCCGTGCGATTGCCGAGCGGAACCGTCAGCGCGACGCCGGCCGAATACGTCGGAAACTTGTTGCTCGTGAGATTTCGAATCGATTGATCGAGATTGCCGACCAAATAGCCGGGGACGGGCTGGTTCGAAGGCATCAAGAACGGAATAGGCGGCTGACCCGAGGCAACGAGCTGCCTATTGACCGCCGTTATCAAAGCATCGATCGCCATGACTTGCTGCGCGCTGCTTTGCGTGAACGGACTGGCATTGGGGTCGGTTGGAATGCCGGCGAAACCGTTGCTGCTGTATCCCAACTTTAGATCCACCTGCGGCTTGAGCTGATTCTGCGCATACGTTAGTTCAACGTCGGCGTTACGGCGTGCGTCCGCAATTTGCGCGATCTCGGGCCGGTTTTTTAATGCTTGCGTAACCAGAACCGTCAATGAAGGCTCGGCCGGCAATTGCAGTACCGGCGTCGTCGGTACGAGGTTCGCGTTCCAGACCGGGTCGGCCGGATCCGAAAGAGTCAGCTCCTTGAGAGTGTTTTGCAGCGTCGCGACTGCCTGCAGCGCCGAGAAGACGTTATCCTGAAAGACGTCGACTTGCGTGTTCGACTGCACCACTTCGATCGGCGCATTGACGCCTTGCTTTGCCAAGCGTTGATTGCTGCGCGACTGCGCCAGCGCTTCCTTGAGCGCCTCTTCTTGTATCCCGACGTTGCGCCAAGCCGCGACCAAATCCCAGTACGTGTCCTCCACCTGCGCGATCGTGCCGGAGGCTGACGTAAGCGTTTGCGCATCGGTGAGATCGGCATTGATCTTGGCAAGCGCAATCGCACGAGTCGTCGACGTGATCCCGCGGCCGCGCAGCAGCGGCTGGGTGAAATTAACCGAGAACATCGTCGGATACGTCGGATCGAACGCATTGATCGTGGTGTTGTCATTCACGCGTTTACCCGAGACGTTTACTTCGTACTGCTGACCGTTCGCGAGCTGCGCCGAAACGCCGGCTTGGATGCCGGCGCTGTTCTGTACGATCGGTCCGAAATTCGGGCCGGCGAAAAAAGCATTCGACGGCGCTTGAGTGACGTGCGTAAAAAGCGGCTCGACCGAAAACTTGACGTCGTATGCGCCTTGCGCGGCGGCAATTTGATACGCCGCAATACGACGATTGGTTTGCGAGATCGCAAGATCAGGATTATGCGAGAGCGCCATGCCGATTGCGTTCTGCAGCGTGATGCCGACGAACGGCTGCTGCGTGACGCCGACCAGATTGGCCGACGGCGTCTCGAGGTTGGGCGAATCGTAGCCGGCAGCAATCGGTGGAACCTTCGGCAGCACGGGAATCGGCGGCGGCGGCGGCAACCCTTGCTGCTGAACGCGAGTCGTCGATGCGGGCATGGCCGTCGCTTGCGGCTGCGGCGTTGTCCGCGGCGCAGGCGTGGACTGCGCCTTTCCGAGAGCAGGCACGGCCGGCAGCATCACAAGCGCTGCGAGTGCGAGTGCTGCCGAAGAACCACGATTCACAAACACGTCCTCTACTCTATTTTTTTCTTCAGCGTACTCGGACCGCGGCTTCGACCGACATACCCGGCCGCATCGGATACCGGTTGAAGTCGACGTCTTTGAATGCGATCTTCACGGGAATGCGCTGGGTGACTTTGACGAAGTTTCCGGTGGCGTTCTGCGCCGGAACGAGCGCGTACGTGTTTTGGGAGGCCGGATTTATGGACTGCACGACGCCCTGAAACGTCATGCCCTTATACGCATCGACCTTTACGTCGACAGGCTCGCCCGGGCGCATGTTTCCGACTTGCGTTTCTTTGAAGTTCGCGGTGATGAATACGCTGTTCGGAATTTCCGTAAGCAGCGACATGCCGGGCTGCACCGTCTGCCCGCTCTCGACGTTCTTTTGGCCGATGTACCCGTCGATCGGCGCGTAGATTTTGGTGTAGCGCAAGTTTTGCTTGGCAATATCGAGCGCCGCTTTTTGGGTCGAGATTTGCGCCGGGGCCTGTGCCGCGCTGAGCTTTCCTTGCGCGCTCTGCAAACCTCCTTGGGCCGCTCCTACTCCCGCCAGGAGCGCCGGCACTTTCTGCTGCGCCGCGGTCAGATTCGCTTGTGCGACGTTGACGTTGTCGAGCGCCGACCGGTACTGCGCTGCGGCGGCTGCCTGCGACGCGCGCGCCGCATCAAGTTGCTGCGCCGGTAAATCGCCGGTGTGCACGAGCGATTGCGTACGCCGAAAATCCGCCTGCGCTTTTTGCAGCGCCTGCTCGACCGCGGGAAGCTGCGCTTGCGCCGCGCGAACTTGCGCTACGGCCGCATCCACGCCCGCTTGCGCGACCGGGACCTGCGCCTGCGCATTGCTGACGTTTGCTTGCGCTTCGGCGATACCGCCCGAGCCTTGCTGCACGCCGGCCTGCTGGCCTTGCACTGCTACCTGCAGGTTTGCTTGTGCCTGCGCGACCTTCGCCTGTTCGTCGGCACTGTCGAGCACGATGAGCAACTGCCCTTTGTGCACGGGCTGGTCGGTCTGGACG
This sequence comes from Vulcanimicrobiota bacterium, assembly GCA_030854025.1. Classification (GTDB taxonomy): domain Bacteria; phylum Vulcanimicrobiota; class Vulcanimicrobiia; order Vulcanimicrobiales; family Vulcanimicrobiaceae; genus JALYTZ01. The sequence goes on along the minus strand of JALYTZ010000201.1, from coordinate 2,236 downwards.
AGAATTTGACTGATGCGCTCGCCTATTTTGCTCGTGATGTCGACGGTATTCGCGTCCACGCGCGCATCGTCGGTCGACTGATGGCTGCGAGCATACCCGAAGTACCGTATGCCGAAAAGCAATATTGCGATCACGACAATCGCCGCCACGATGAGTCCGCCGATTCGCACGGCCGGGTTGGAGCGCTTGGCCGGCGGTTCGACCGCATGCGGTTCGGTGCTCGTGCCGTTAGCACGCGGTCCGTCCGCTATTTTTCCCTGTTCCGCCTCCCGCGAGTCCATCACTTGCTCCTTACGCCGTTCAAAAAAATGCTCACTTGAAATTTCGTATGTTCGTCCGGATCGCCTGAAACGGGAACCGGGAATTTCTTGCGCCCGATGACGCGTGCAAAGATCATGCCCATAAAGAAACGCGCTAGCCAAATTGGATCGCCGTGGAGTTCGCCGGTACGCACGCGATGCGCCATGTACTCCACGATCACTTCGTGAATCGCATGCGGGGCGCGCCATGCCTGATCGGCAACTCCAAATTGTTCGTCCTCTTCGGCGAGCGACATCACGATGAGGTCCCGGACGCTCTCGATGCGATCGACGAGGGCGCGCGCGATGGCACACAAGTCTTCGTCCAACGTACCCGGCAGCTCGGTTATCAGGCTTTGTAACTCAACCGCACCGCAAAAGCGTTGCGCGCACGCCATGATGAGTGCGTCCTTGTTCCCGAACTGGCGAAAGAGCGTTGCCTCGTTAACCCCGGCCCGCTCGGCTATCTCGCGGGTCGTCGTGCCGCGCCGGCCCTTGCGCGAGAAAAGTTCGCGCGTCGCAGCCAAAATGCGCTGGCGCGTTTCTTCGGGCGAAGCGGAACGGGGTTCGGCCTTCACGCGAACGCCGGCTCACGTTCGAGGATGTTCGGTATAATGCGGTCAAGCGCGGTGACGCTCAAGGTGCGCTTGAGGTCGTCGCGCGTCACCCGAAGCGCGAGCTCGGCTCCCGCTTCGCGAACCCGTCGCAGGAGCGTAATTAGTCCGCGGATAGCCTCGATGTCGAGCGTGCCGAGCCCGTCGATATCGACGGCTACTTGCGGCGAACCCGCTTGCACGGCTGCCAGCACCTCGGATTGAAGCGCTTCGAGCGGCCCGAACGTTGCTTCCGTATAGTGGAAAATGGGGGTAGTCACTGTCTATCTTCGCCTTTTAGCCTTCTCGCAAGTATGTACTTGCACGCCAAATCATAGCATCCTATGCGAGCCAATGCAAGCACTTACATGCATGTAGTTAGCCGAACAACTTCTGGAGGCGGCGCCGGCAGCCGCTCGAAGTCGAAGTCTATGCTCACCCGCGAAGCGGTTCTCGCCGCTGCCGACCATGAAGGCCTGACCCCGCTGTCCCTAGCCATCAAGCGCCTGGACCGCCCCGAACCGGACATCGAATTCGACCCTCAGCACTACCTCTATCCCGCGAGCATGATTAAGGTACCGTTGAGTCTAGCCGCGCTCACGCTCGTTCAGTCGGGCGATTTGACTCTCGATCAAACCTTTGAAGTTACACCCGCCAACATGACTGCGAACGACAAGCCGTCGCCACTGGTACCCGGCTACCGATCCGCACTGAGCGAGATCATCGAATTGGCCATCACGATCTCCGACAACGTGGCGACGAACATGCTATTCGACATCGTTGGTCGCGAACGTGCCACGCAAATCGTTCACACGCAATACGGATTGACGAACACCGGCTTCTACCGCAAGCTCTCCGGCAGCGAACCGCTTATCGCGGACCCCGGCTGGGATAAAGTTCACCGCAATACGCACAATGCCGGCGATGCCGCGAATGTGTTCGAAGCGATCGCCGGCGACCGAGTCCCCTACGCGCGCCTTCTGCGCGAAACGCTTGCAAAACAGCAGTTCAACAACAAACTCAGCGGTGGTCTATACCCCGGCGACCATTTTGCGCACAAGACCGGCGACACCGACGAAGTCACGCACGACGGCGGCATCCTCGAAACCGACAACGGCGCCGCCTACGTGGTCGTCGTCTACACCGGTCTGGAAGCAACGGACGCCAACAACGCCCGCTTCGCCCCTTTCATGAGCACCATCCGCCGCCTCATGTAATTGAGCTAGGCGATCCTTAGCGAGCCCCTTGCCACCTGAGCTGTCGAAGGACTTGACTTGTGCGAAGCCGCGCACCGTGCTTCGACAGGCTCAGCATGACAAATAACATTGTCACCCTACCCTGAGC
>JALYTZ010000145.1 GCA_030854025.1 Vulcanimicrobiota bacterium | reverse complement strand
CACCGCAAGATTCACAAGAAACGCATAAAAAATGATCGCGCCCGTCAGCGGCGAGCCGAAAATGGAAAGCGTAAAGACGGCCGCAAACTTCGTCGAAATCGCCATTGCTACGGTAGCCGCCATACCGGTCACCCATCCGGCGAGCAAGGCATCCGGATGGAACCAGCGTGTGTACAATCCAAGAACCACGGCGGGAAAGGTCTGCAAAATCCAAGCGCCGCCCAAGAGCTGAAAGTTAATCGAGAACGCCGGACGCACCGTCGTCGCGATAATAAGCGAGGCGAGAAGGACGCCGAGTGAAACGTATCGCGCCGTGTTTGTTGCGCCGGCCGAACGCGCCGCGCGCGCGCTGAACGACTGCAAGATGTTGCTCGCAAAGAGATTCGCCGCACCGATCGCCATAATCGAGGCCGGTACGAGCGCGCCGATCACGATTGCCGCAAACGCCATGCCGGCGAACCAGTTCGGAAAGAACCGTAAAAAAAGATCCGGTACGGCGTAATTGGGGTTCGTTTCGTGCAAACCGGCGGCCAGCGCGCAGTAGCCCAGCAGCGCCAGGAATGTCAGAAGAATGCTGTAAAGCGGAAGCAGTGCGCAATTGCGCCGGATCACGTCAGCGTTTTTCGCGGAGAGAATGCTCGTGACCGAATGTGGATAGATGAATAAGGCGAGCGCCGACCCAAGCGCGAGGGACGCGTAGGCAAAATACAGCTTCGGAGCGATAATGATCGAACTCGGATGAACGGGTTTGGAAGCCAACGCCGTTTGCGCCGCAGCGAAGACATGACCCCAGCCTCCGAGGTGCTTAGGGATGATGACGATCGCCGCAACCACGGTAATGTAGATAAGCGCGTCCTTCACGAACGCGATCGAGGCCGGCGCGCGCAATCCGCTGGTAAACGTGTAAGCGCCGAGCAGCACGAACGCTGCGACGAGCATGACCGACGCCGATGCCTGCGAGCCCGCGATACCGCTGCGCTCCAGAACGACTTGCATACCGATAAGCTGCAGTGCGATGTACGGTATCGTCGCGAGGACGCCGGTGATCGCTACCGCGACTTCGAGCCGCCGGCTGCCGAAGCGATCGCTTACGAAATCGGCGGTCGTGACGTATCCGCGCCGTTTTGCGACCGTCCAAAAGCGCGCCATGATTAAAAAGACCAGCGGATACGCGATCGTGGTGTACGGAACGGCAAAAAAGGCAATGGCGCCCGCGCCGAATGCCAGGGCCGGAACGGCGATGAACGTGTACGCGGTATAGAGATCGCCGCCAAGCAAAAACCACGTAACGATCGTCCCGAAGGCACGGCCGCCAAGACCCCACTGATCTATGCTCGAAAGGTTTGCCTTCCCCCAGCGCGCCGCGAGAAAGCCGAGCACCGTCACGCCTAGGACGAGAACGAGAAAAACGATCGTGCCGCTAGCCATCGGATTTATTCCGCGTCGCCAGGTACACAATCCACACCAGCGCGGCTGAAATCGGAATCCAAATCAACTGGTAGAAGTAGAAGAACGGAAAGCCGAAGATCTGCGGGTTGAGACGCGCATAAAACGGCGGCCAGAGCGTCGCGATAAACGGCACGATCAGCAGCCAGTACCACGCGCGCTTCTTCATGGATGGCGCTTTCGCGCAGCGCGCTTCGCGCTCATGCTCGCTTGTGTGCTAAGGAGACCAGGTTCCCGTCGCGGCGGATCCGTTTGACCAGCCCTGCTGCTGCCAGCGGCTTCCGTCGCTTACGGCCCCGGTTGCATCATTATGATAGCGCACGCGCACGACCGTTTCGTCCGCAGATGACTGCGGCATCAGGCCGCCGTCGTCGCCTTCGGATGCGTTGCCGGCTTCAAACGTTGCGTCGCGAGAACCGGCGATGGTGACGTACGGTGGAACCGCGAACGTTCGGAAAATCGCCGTTTTGGTGCGGGTAGCCAAAAGAGTGCCGTCGGGCGCCGTGACATCGACGGTGATGCGGGCTGCAATGCGGCCTTCGTTCACTGCGGTATTGGATTCGAGATTCGCGCCGCAGTTCGTCGTCGTTCCGTCGCATGGCGGGCCCGTTACGGAAACGGGCGCGACATCGACGGTGTTGATGAACGTCGCTCGAGCGTCGGTGAAGAAGCTGCAAGGCGACGCCGCGTTGGCGCACGCTCGCGGTGCGGGGACAAGCACCGGCAAAGGCGCCAACGCGCGCGCATCGATCGCACCACTTCGCAACGCGCCGGCAATCGTGTCGCGGGTCGCAAGCGCTGACCGTTCGTAGCCGGCTGCAAGATAGTTTTGCGCGGTTCGAGCAATGCTCGCGCGCGTCATCGCAAGACCGGCGGTAAGCACGCTCGTGACCGTTAGTGAAATAATCGCTATAACGAATAGCGCGTTCGCAAACACGTTACGGGGCTCCCGAAGGCTGGGGAACGGTTCCTGACGGCTCGATTTGCGTGCCGGGAGCCGGCGCCATCACGTGCAGCGTGCTGACGGCCGTAAGCGTACCGCTATCGACATGACCTCCGTCCGCCGGATACGTTACCGTAATCGTGAGTTGTGCGCTGACCGCTGTCGGATCGACCGGATTAACCGCAGCGAGCTGCTGATACGAGGCGCTCGCCGTGACGGGAATCGTTGTCGGAGCTGCGCTCGGAACGGCGACCGGAAGCGTTGTCTGCCACGTTCCGGCCGGTACGGCGCCGGGAGCGCCGTATTTCCAGGCATTGCGCGCGAGTGCTAACTGTTCGTCTGCGAACGCAAGGGCGGCTCTGCGATGCGGTCCAGATTGAGCGGTCGCGTAGCGCGCAAAGCCGCCGAGGCTCCAAAGTGCCCCGGCAAGTGCGATTGAGACGAGCGCGATCGTCACCGTCGCTTCGATCAGCGTGAATCCGCGCTGCGCCTCTTCCCGAACCACGCCGCAGGCAGTGCCCGCCGCATGCGCAGAAGCGGACGCTCGAAGCCGTACGTGACGATTGCGGCTTGCGCGACGGTCACTACGAGCGCGAGCCACGTGAACGTGTGAGCCCACCGATCGTCGCCGTGCCCGTCGGGCGTAACGTAGGGCGGGAAGTGGTGCCACAGCATTTCGCGCGCGAGCGGCTGGTGATACAGGTACAAATTGTACGAGATTGCCCCAAAAAACAGCAGCACCGGATTTGCGAGAACCGATTTCCACGCCGGAAGCGCGACAAGCGAACCGAGGGCGATGAATATGAACGCGATGCCGATCCAGGTGCGGTTGGAAATTTCCCAGACGGTCGACCACTGATCGACGAAGCGAAACGCCCAGAGATTTTCGAGCAGCGCGATCAGAAACGCAAAACCGCCGATCGCGACAGCCATACCGAGCCACGGTATCGCGCGCGCCTGCAGCTCGTCGCGATACCGCACGTAGACGTATGCGGAGAGCATGCCGGCAGCAAAGATGTCGAGGTACCCCGGCAGGTTGTCGATCATCTGCAACGCATGCGTCGCCAAGCAGCATGCGCCGGCGACATGACGGTAGGCCATGCTCAGCGCGATCATCGCCGCGGCAGTTGCCCAAGGCGACCGCTTGAAACACCACCAGAGCAGCGGAAACGCCGCATAAAACTGCACTTCGACCCCGAGCGTCCATAGAACGCCGTTGATC
>JALYTZ010000136.1 GCA_030854025.1 Vulcanimicrobiota bacterium | reverse complement strand
GAAACGCCCTTTGCCTGCACGTAAAACAGCGCCCACCATCCGTTCTCCTGACCCGGCGGTACGATGTTGCCCGGATAAGCGCTGACGGGATTTGTGACATTTAGAGCACCGAGAAATCCGTCCGACTGATAACCGGCGGTCAGGCTGTCACCGACGCCGACGAACGTCGTGAGCAGCGCCGTGCCGGTTTGCGGCGGCTCGATGTGGGGTGTGGGCCCGCTGCCCCCGCCGCCGCAGGCGGCGAATGCGAACGTCAAGAGAATTGCGGCTTGCCGGGCAATGCGTTTGAACATGTCGCTGTATCCCATCTGGTGTGCCGAATCCGAAGTTCGTATCAAAATTCCACTCGTCTTTCTCGCCGGCTCATCGTCTCTCACCGGTCGAAACGCTACGGCGTTGCTCCCTCTTCGCTCCTCGATCCGGCAAAAAATCCTTCGCGGACTTTGAAACGAACTTCGGATTAGGCACACTAGAACGGCAGCACGCTGGGCGAGCCGATGCCGAATTGAACTTGGAGTTGCGTCGCTTTCAATCCGCCGACCGCCGGTACCGTAGTGCGGGCGCAATTTCCGGCTTGCTGACAGTAAAGCGCCGTGACGCCGTACGGGCTGTAGTTGGTCGGGCTGCCGCTGTTGAGAACGAGCTGCACGAAGCCTTGCTTGCCGACCTGTTCCGCAACGCCCAAAAAGTAGGCGGCCAGGTGTTGCGCGTACGGATCGGTCGGTAAATAATCTCGCGAAACTTGAGGCTCGAAAAACACCTTCGTTTTAGACGTCGGCGTATATTCCAAATAGAGAATATTGTAGAGCTGCGCGTGATTTTCTTGATTTACGCCGGCCGTATGCACGAGCCACGACGGCGCGAGCGTAAAAGTTCCAAACATTTTCGGCGTCTTGAGAAACGGCACGGTTACGGCCACCGAATAAATCTGTGCGGTCCGATCGTGGACGCCGAATACCGGAAAGCCTTGATACTCGAACGGGACGACATCGCCGTTGCCGTTCGATGCTGCGATAACTGCGGTGCGCGCGACGTAGGTCGGCGAAACGACGATCGGCAGCACGCGGCCGTCCTTCAGATGAAACGAAAACAGCTTTTCCACATTGATCAGCGTGAATTTATCTTTGGTCGTCACGTCGATTTGCGGAACGATTTTCGAAAGATCGGTCGGCGCGGAGTTGGGCAGACCTTGAACGTACGTCGGAACGGTGCCGCTGTTGAACCCAACGGGATAGTGCTGCAGTTCGTAGTAGCTGGCCGTCAAACGCGTCGTCGGATTGAACCCGTACGCCGCAACTGCATCAATGCCGCCGGGCAGCCAATGTCGCGAGTTTCCGACGTTGCCATACGGGTATGCCATCGAAAAATCCAGCGTATAGGTGAATCCGGTAGGGAGGCCTTGCGCCGCAGCTCCCCCCACCGGTGTCTGCTCGACCGGCGGTACCTGAGCGATCGTTCCGGGCGGTATGTGCTTCTCGGCGGCCGCGGTTTCGGCGTTTTTAATCGCAATGTTTGCGGACTGAACGACCCCGGTTGCCAAAACGCCGCCGGAATCGGCTGCGATGGCCGGCGCGGCCGTCGCACTCAGGAGGGCGGCAAACGTCAAAGTCACCGAGGTTCGAAGGAAGCTTCCCGCCATAATTCGATACTCCACGCGCAGCCGGGCCTATTAAAATTATCAGCCTCGGGGTGGCTTTTCGTAGGGTTAGTGAAAGGCCTGCTCGGCGTGGTAGGAACTGCGGGAGAGCGGGCTGCTCACGACTTGATGAAAGCCCTTCGAGCGCGCCAGGCGACCGAGGCGATCGAATTTTTCGGGGGTTACGAATTCCACGACCGGCAAATGCTTTTTCGTCGGCTGCAGGTATTGACCCATCGTAAAAAGATCGATTCCCACGGCGCGCGCGTCGTCCATCGCCTGCTCGAGTTCGGCTTCGGTTTCTCCCAGGCCGAGCATCAGCGAGGTCTTCGTGTAGTACCCCGGGGCGCGGCGCTTCGCGTGAGCGAGAATGTGCAGCGACTGATCGTACTTCGCCCGTTTATCGCGAACGTTCGGCGTAAGGCGGCGGACCGTTTCGAGATTGTGCGCGAACACGTCCGGTTTGGCGTCCAAGACGATGTCCAACGCGCTCGTCTCGCCGCGATAGTCGCCGCTGAGAATTTCCACTTTGCTGCCGGCGACGGTTTCGTGAATCGCGCGGATCGTATTTGCAAAAATGAGCGCGCCGCCGTCGGGTAAGTCGTCCCGGTCAACCGCCGTCAGCACGAGATACTGCCAGCCCAAATCGCGAACGGCATTGGCGACGCGTTTTGGCTCGAGCCAGTCGACCAGCCCTTTTGGATTGCCGGTCTTGACGTTGCAAAATCGGCAGCCGCGCGTACAGGTATCGCCCAGAATCATGATCGTTGCGGTTCCGGCGCCCCAGCACTCCGCAATGTTCGGGCACATCGCTTCCTTGCAAACCGTATTGAGCTGCAGCGCGTTGACCTTCGCTTTCACGCGCTCGTAATCGTCGCCTCGCGGCAGCTGTACCGTAAGCCACGCCGGCTTCGGCGTCCGCTTCGGCGCCGAACCCGCAATCAAATCGATATCGATAGCCATTACTTGCTAAACCCCAATCCCGGAACGTGCCGGTACACGCTGACCCTGTCGAAGGGCGATGCCGAACGTGTTTTCGAGGGCTGCGAGCAGTGCGGGTTTGGCTTGGGAGATGTCGATATTGCGACCGGTTTCATGGCTCAAGCTGGTGATGCCGCGATCGAGCAGTCCGCACGGATTGATCACGCGGTCGTAGTCGAGCGCGGTCGAAACGTTGAGCGCAATGCCGTGCAATGAAGTCATTTTTCGCACGGCTAAGCCGATCGCGCAGATTTGATTGCGACCGACCCACACGCCCGCGTGCTCGGTCCAGCGTTCGGCGGCGAGACCGAATGCTGCGCACGCATCGATGACGGCGCCCTCCAAGGCGCGAACGAGCGGAACGACTTCGCGAAAGCGTTCGAGACGGCAGATTGGATACACGATGAGCTGGCCCGGGCCATGATAGGTAACGTCACCGCCGCGTTCGATTTCTACGATGTCAATGCCGCGAGCCGCGAGCGCCTCCGTCGACAGCAAAACGTTCTGCCGTTTTGCCGTTCGTCCCAGCGTGATCGTTGGCGTGTGTTCGACCACGATCCACGTTTCCGGATCCTGGCCCGTGCGCACGCGCTCGTGGATGCGGTGCTGCAAATCCCATACCTCACGGTAGGGACGTAACCCAAGATCCAGCAAGCGCGCGGTTCGCATGGCGATGTTACTTGACGGCCTCGACCGGCGTTTTGGGTTTCGGATTGACGATGTGAATCGCTTTACCGTGCGCGGCTTCTGCGGCATCCATGATGCCTTCGGTAAGCGTGGGATGCGGATGAATGGACAATCCGATGTCTTCGAGCGTCGCGCCCATTTCGAGTGCGATGACGCCTTCGCCGATAAGCGACTCGGCCTGCGGTGCGACGATGTGCATGCCCAGTAAGACGTCGGTTTTGGCATCGCCGACGAGCTTGATCATGCCGTCGCTCTCGTTCATCGTGCGTGCTCGTCCGCTGGCCGCCAGCGGAAACTTGCCGATGCGCACTTCGTACCCTTGCGCTTTGGCCTCGTCTTCCGAAAGGCCTACGGTGGCGACTTCAGGATCGGTGTAGACGCAATTGGGAATCGCGATCGGATCGAATGCCGCCGAACGGTCACCGCCGATGACTTCGGCCGCGATGACCCCTTCCTTCATTCCTTTGTGTGCGAGCATCGGCGCGCCGGTGATGTCGCCGATGGCAAAAATATTGGCAACCGACGTGCGGCGCTGCGCATCCACCTCAATAAATCCGCGCTCGTTCAGTTTTACGCCGGCGGCCGCGAGCTCGAGCCCATCGGTGACCGGACGGCGGCCGACAGCGACCAAAACGCATTCGAAATCGCGGATTTCGTCCTTGCCGCCAGTTCCGTCGCCGTTAAAGGTGGCTTTGACGGTCGCGCCTTCACGTACGATTGCGCCGACCTTCGTGCCGAGCATGATCTCCACGCCCTGCTTTTTGAGAATGCGTCCGAGCGTTTTGGAAATTTCCGAATCCGTTCCCGTCAAAATTTGCGGCAGCGCTTCGATGACGAGGACCTTGGCTCCGAGCCGCGTGTACACGGTGGCGAACTCTAATCCGATGACGCCGCCGCCGATCACGAGCAGCGACTTCGGAATTTTCTTCATCTGAACAGCGTCGTCGGAGTTGATGATGAACTCACCGTCGTGCGGCCACGCTTTCACGTCGATCGGCGCCGAGCCGGTGGCGATCACGACGAACTGGGCTTTTACGGTGTCTGCGCTGCCGTCTTTATTTCTCACGGCAATTTCGTTCGCGCTCTTGAACGACGCCTGGCCGTAGAGAAATTGTACGTTGTTCGCTTTGAACAACGTCTTGACGCCGCCGACGTTCGAGGTGACAACGTCGGTTTTAAACTTCGCCACGCCTTCGCGATTGACGTCGTATCCTTTGACGGTCAAACCGAGCGCGTCGGCATGGCCGATCTGCCGCGCGATCTCGCCGACGTGCAGCAGCGCCTTGGTCGGGATGCAGCCCCAGTTCAGGCAAACGCCGCCGACCTCGTCGCGATCGACGCAAATGACCTTTTTCCCGAGTTGGCCCAAACGGATCGCCGCATGATACCCACCCGGGCCGGCGCCGATGACGACTGCGTCAGCTTGATGTTCAGCCAAAATATTCTCCTGTAGTGAAGTGCGCGGCGTAGCAGGCGCGTCCCGTACTTCGTGGGGCGTTTTCGCATATCATACCAATCGCGACGGGGGTGGTAGCCTACCAAAGTAGGTATGCAGCAGTCCAATCGACGAAGTGGATGGGAAATGCCCAAAATTGGATGGCACAATGTCCTGCCGCATCTCGACCGGAAAAGCATCGTGCCATTGTACCGGCAGATTTACGAGTCACTTCGGGAATCGATTCTAACCGGAACCTTGCCCGAATCGACCCGCTTGCCGCCCGAGCGGAACCTGGCCGACCGCTTGAGCGTGAATCGCAGCACGGTCGTTCACGCTTATCGGGAGCTGGTTTCGGACGGGCTGATCGAACAGCGCGTCGGCTCGGGCTCCCGGGTGGTTCCAACCCTGCGCCACGGTCAGCCCGAACGCTCGGCCGGGGTGCCGTGGTGGGTCACACTCCCGCCGTGGCGCGTCGGCGAGTTTCCGACCGTTCTAGGCGAGCTGGCCGCAAAGCAAGAGCCGGGTCGGATCTCCTTCGTGCAGGGTGTGGCGCCGGACGAGCCGTCGCCGCTCGACGAGCTTGCAAAATCGTTCGCGCGAATGGCAAGCGATCCGCGGTTCGTTCTTTCGTACGGCGACTCCGAAGGCTACGAGCCGCTGAGGCGAGCGATCGCGGCGCGAATGACCGCGCGCGGCACGCACACTGCAGCCAAGGATGTGATCGTGCTCACGGGATCGACTCAGGGCATCATGATCCTCGCGCAGTCGCTGGCCGAACCGGGCGATGAGATCATCGTGGAAACGCCGAGCTATCCGGGTGCGCTGCAAATCTTCCAAATCTGCGGACTGCGCGCCATTCCCGTTCCGGTCGACGAGGATGGGATGCGGGTCGATCACGTGGAGGCGATACTGCGTACCCGTCGTCCTCGCTTTATCTACACGATGCCCTCGCTGCACAATCCCACGAACGTTACGATGAATCTCGACCGTCGCGAGCGGCTCGTGACGATCGCGCGACGCGCCGGCATCCCGATCATCGAAGACGATCCCTACGGGGAACTGACACAGTCGCCGGCGGTGCCGCTTGTCGGAGCGGCCCCCGACTACGTCGTCTACTTGAGCACCTTTTCAAAAACCGTCGCGCCGAGTTTGCGCGTCGGCTGGCTCTGTGCACCGCGAACGATTCTCGAGCGTTTGCTGCTGCGAAAACAGGCGCACGACATGGCCACCAGTCTCTACGTGCAGGCGGCCATCTGCGACTATCTGCAAACCGGGTACGATGCGCACGTGGCGCAATTGAGGAACGAACTCGTAAACCGCCGGCGCATTGCAGACGCGGCGATCCTGGAACACTGGCCGCGCACGATTCGCACGAGCAAGGCGGCCGGCGGCTTCTACCTGTGGGCTACCACTCCGCGGGAACTGCGGGCGCGGCCGCTTCTCGACCAGGCCGAGCGATTCGGCGCATCTTTTTTATTCGGCGAAGCGTTCTTTGCGAACTCCGGAGGCGATCACAATTTTCGACTTGCGCTTACCGCGGTCAAGCGTGACGAGATCGCCGAGGGCATTCGCCGGATCGGCCGGGCAATAACGGCGATGCGCGCCTGATGTCCCGCGCGCAAAACGTTACCGATGCCGATCAGGACATTCAACGGCTGCTCGTTGCGATCGCCGGAAATCTAGGAGAATTTCTGTCCGACGCGCTGGTGGGTGTTTACGTATACGGGTCTTTAGCAATGGGGAGCTTTCGTCGTGAAAGAAGCGATCTGAACGTTCTGGCCGTCGTGCGTGGGAAGCTGCGTCCCGAAATGCGCGAAGGACTCGAGCGCCTCTTGCTGCGCTTGAGCGATTCGCGTCGCATTGCCGGCGACATCGATATCGTCGTGATGCAAGAACGTTACGCGCGCGAGTACGAGCATCCGATTCCGTTCGAGTTTCACTACAACAGCAGCAACTGCGATTCCATCGAACCCGCGGCTTGCCTTATCGGCGCGCGCGAACGCGGAGTGCGCCTCTTCGGACCCGAACCGCGCGCCATGTTCGGCCCGGTTCCATGGTTTGCGTACATGAACGCCGTCCAAGTCGCCTTCGAGCGGGCCGGCCGGTGCGCCGCAAAAGAGCCGGTTGAGGCAGTCCTCAACGCATGCCGCACGCTCCACGCGACCACGCAGCGCGATCTGGAGGTCGTGCCTAAAGATGAGGCGGCGCTCCGATTGCTGAGCATTCTTCCGGAACCGTTGGCGCCGATGGTTCGCGAGGCGGTCAACGCGTATCGCGGCGCACCCGAAACCTTCGCGTTCGAAATCGGCCAAGTGACCGCATTGCGCGCATTCGTCTTGGAGCGCGCACGGCCCGCATTCGAACGCGCGAGCGACACGGACGATAGCGACGAATGAAGGCGAAAGCTCAGCGCTTGCTGCTCGCCTGGTACGAGGAGCACGGGCGGTCGCGACTGCCTTGGCGAGAAGTGCGAGACCCGTATCGAACGCTCGTCGCCGAATTCATGCTGCAGCAAACGCAGGTCGATCGCGTCGTGCCGAAATTTCGTTCGTTCATCGAACGCTTCCCGACCATTCGCGTGCTGGCCGCTGCCGGCACCGCAGAGGTGCTGCGGCTATGGCAGGGGCTCGGGTACAATTCGCGCGCGGTTCGCTTGCGGGAGATCGCGCAGATCGTTGTCGAGCGCCACGCCGGAGAAATTCCGTCCGAGCTTTCGGCGCTGCGCGCGCTGCCGGGCGTCGGGGCGTACACCGCAGCGGCGATTCGGGCATTCGGATACGATTGCGACGATGCGGCCCCCGACACGAACGTGCGTCGTATCTGCCATCGCGTGCTTTACGGAATCGAGTATCCGCCGCGCGCAACACTCGCCGCGCTCGATGCCGACGCCCGAGAAGCGGTGCCGCCCGGACGCGGGCACGACTGGAATTCGGCGATGATGGATTTAGGCTCGAGTCTGTGCACCGCTCGCGCGCCGAAATGCTTGCTCTGTCCGCTAAAAACCGTGTGCGCGGCGGCACCGCTCGACGCCGCGGAACTTGATGGGGCGCGCAGGCAGAATGCCGGAAGCGTGTCGGCGCAAGCGGCGATTCCGTTCGAGCAGAGTACTCGATTCGCGCGCGGACGTATCGTGGATCGGTTGCGCGCTTTGCCGGAGGGCGCAAATATTTCACTGCTCGATCTGCATCGGGAATTGCAGCCGGTTCTTGCGGGGCGATCGTGCGACGAGCTGGCTGCAATCGTTTCGGCGCTTGCGAGAGACGGTCTAGTACAAGAACGTGACGGCGCACTTGCATTGCACGAGTAAGAGGCGCCGGCCGGCTTGAAACGAACCGGAGAGGCGAACCGAAATGCTGGAGGATGGCGTGCGTTCTAGGTTTTTTGTAGTTGGGGCAATGGTTGCCGTGGCGCTTGCCGTGCCCGCGGCGGCCCGGACCTTGAGCTTTTCGGACGTGCGTCATATCGTATCGGTGAGCGATCCACAAATCTCGCCCGACGGCAGCGAGGTCGCATACTTGGAATCGACCGCCGATTTCGTGAAGGATCGCACCGCGACCGATATCATGCTCGTAAACGTGCGCACGCGCCGGACGCGACATTTGACGTGGAATCGCCGCGGCGTCACGCAGCCGCGTTGGTCGCCGCAGGGAGATCGCATCGCATTTCTGGCTCCGGCGCCCACGCCCGGCGACAAGGGCGAGGATTCGCAACTCTTCGTGATGCCGATGAACGGCGGCGATCCACGCAAAGTTACGTCGTTCCCGAACGGCGCCGACGATTTTTCGTGGAGTCCGGACGGAACCCGCTTTGCGGTCGTCAGTCAAAACGAGAATCCGAACAAGAAAGCAATTGCGGCGCACGACGATGCGTTCGAAGTCGGTAACAATGATTATCTGCACACCGCTACGGCGATGCCGTCGCACTTGTGGGTGGTGTCCGCGGCGGGCGGCACGCCGCGACGGCTGACCGACGGCGCATGGAGTTTGCAAACGGTCGATCCCGGAGGGGGCTCAACGCCCTCATGGTCGCCCGACGGCAGAACGATTGCGATCCTGCGTTTTCCGACGCCGCTGATCGGCGATTCGCTCGGAAGCAAGATCGAACTGGTCGACGTTCGCACTCGCGCGATTCGTCCGCTGACGCGCAATGCCGGGCTCGAAAACGATCCACTGTTTTCGCCCAAAAGCGATGCGCTAGCGTACACGCGCAATACGAACGGCGATTACGCAAACGGCAATGCCGTCTACGTAACGCGTCCGGATTCTCCGGCGAGCGTGGACGTTCGGCGCACGACCGATCGCAGCATGGATGCAAAGATATGGAGCGCGGACGGGAAAGCGCTTTGGCTGATCGGTCCCGACGGCGCCCGCAACGGACTCTGGCGCGCAACACTAGGAGGCGCTGCGGTCAAGATCGATCTCGGCAATCTCGAAATCGGGCGGCAGACCAGCGTGTCGCGCAACGGCGCGCTCGCGTTTACTGCGAGCCGGAACGGCCATCCTTCCGATATTTATGTGCTGGCGTCGCCCTCAGGCACGCCGGCTGCGCTTACCAACGAAAATGCATTCATTTCGAAGTTGACGCTTGGGCGCGTGACGGATATCGCTTGGAAGACCGACGGATATACCGAGGACGGCGTTCTCACGTATCCGCCGGCCTACGTACGAGGCAAAAAGTATCCGTTAGTGCTGTACATTCACGGCGGCCCGCAATCCGCTTCGCTGGAAGGATGGAGCGAACGTCGCGAGCTTTTTGCGGCGCACGGCTATCTGGTGTTCGAGCCGAATTACCGCGGCAGCACGAACTTAGGCGATCGCTATCAGCACGCGATCTCGCGCGATGCCGGCGACGGTCCGGGCCGCGATGCAATGGCCGGAATCGCAGCGGTCGAAACGCTCGGAATCGTTGATACGAGCCGCATCGGCGTCTCGGGCTGGTCGTACGGCGGCTACATGACCTCGTGGCTGATCGGGCATCACCACATCTGGAAAGCTGCGGTGTCCGGAGCCGCGCTCAACGACTGGTTCGACGACTACGATGTGGCGTTCTACGTGAATCTGGATGTGCCGTTCTTCGGTGGTTCGCCGTGGAATCCAAGATACACGGCGATGTGGCGCGCTCAGTCGCCGATTACCTACGCCCCGCAGATCACCACGCCGACGCTGATCATGGGTGACATCGGCGACAATAACGTGACGATTACCAATTCGTTCAAAATGTATCACGCGCTTAAAGATAACAACGTGCCGGTGAGCTTTATCGCCTATCCCGTCCACGGTCACTTCCCAAGCGATCCCGTTCGCTCCGAAGACGTGATGCGTCATTGGATCGGCTGGCTCGATCGCTACTTGAAATAACGAGGACGCCGCATGAAAAAAGTAGTCGCCGCCATGGCAGCACTGAGCTTTGCGTTCTGCACTGCAGCCGCGGCAGTTGCGCGCCCGATCGGGCTCGATGATTTTAAAACGATTGCCGGCGTTTCCGACGCGCAGATTTCGCCCGACGGAAAACTGATCGCATACGTCGTCACGCGCAACGACTACAAGACGGACCGCGGAAATCGGACGCTGATGCTGTACGATTTGTCCACCGGCTCGCAGCGCTCGCTGACGATCGACCGCAATGGTCTCGGAGATCCGGCCTGGTCGCCCGACGGAACGCGGCTCGCCTTCGAAGCACTTGCCGGTGAAGGCAGTGAGGCGCGCGAGCAAGTGTTCGTGCTGAACCTTAACGGCGGCGATTCGCAAGCCGCGACTTCGGCAAAAGCGGGGGTCGAAGAGTTCGCGTGGCGCCCGGACGGAAACGCAATCGCCTACGTTACGCCCGACGCGCCGGCAAATGCAGCGCAAATAAAGCATCACCTCGATGGTTTTTCGGTCGGCGATCAGGCCTTCGACGAGCGGTCCGCCCCGGCGCCTAACCATATCTGGCTTGCATCGCGTGACGCGAACGGCACGTGGTCCTCGCAGCGCTTGACCCACGGCTCGTGGAGTCTGCCGTCCGCGCAACCGCCGGGACCGCCGGCGTCGCCGCTTTCGTGGTCGCCCGACGGCCGTTCCATCGCGTTCGAGAAAATGGCTGACGCACACGATGCTGATAGTTGGAACGCGGTCGCCGCCGTGCTCGACGCGCAGACGAAAACGGTTCGCGTGCTGACGGCGCACGGTAAATACGAGAGCGTGCCCCTGTATTCTCCGGACGGGTCCAAGATTGCGTACTGGTATCCCTTCGGGGGCGATCCCGCGGCCCAGAACGATATCGTGGTTACGTCGTCAGCGGGAGGCAACGGCGACGATGTAACTTCAACGGATCCCGGCGCGAACATCGTACGCGCGCTCTGGATGCCGGATTCTCGCCACCTGCTATTAGCGGGGCACAGCGGCACGGACGCGGCGCTGTGGCTCAAACCCTTGAGCGGCGTAGCGAAACGATTGAACCTGGGTACCGTGCAACCCGCGCAGTCGTTCTGGCTGGATGCAAGCGTTGCGAATACCGGCGCGATCGCGTTTACCGGGAGCGAATCCAAACACCCCTCTGAACTGTACTACCTGGCTTCAACCGACGCAAAACCGAAGCGGCTCACGTCGTATAACGACGCGACAGCCGACCTGGACCTGGGCAACGTCGTTCCTATTGCGTGGAACTCCGAAGGTTTTTCCGAGGACGGGACGCTCACGTATCCGCCGGATTACGACAAGATTCGCGCGACCCAGTCCAACCACGTATTCCCGCTCGTCCTCGTCGTCCATGGCGGTCCGGCTTCGGCGTCGATCACCTCGTTTAGTGCATTCAATCAGTTGCTCGCGGCTCGCGGATGGATCGTCTTCAACCCGAATTATCGCGGCAGCGACAATCTGGGCGAGAAGTACTGGTACGGCATCGTAAAAGATGCCGGCGACGGACCGGGACGCGACGTGATGGCCGGCATTAAAGCGGTCGAGGCGCAGGCGCCGATCGATTCAAAACGCATCGCCGTTTCCGGCTGGTCGTACGGCGGATACATGACCTCGTGGCTGACCGGCCACTATCACATTTGGAAAGCCGCGGTCGCGGGTGCGGCGGTGAACAACTTGGTGGACGAATACACCCTAAGCGACGGCGCGGGCGCGGGAGAAGGTTTCCAGCTCGGGGGTTCGCCGTTTGTCGGTTCCACGATAAACCTCTATCGCGAACAATCGCCGATTACGTACGCTTGGCAAATCGACACGCCCACGCTTATCATGGCCGATGTCGACGACGCGCGCGTTCCGATCACGCAGTCCTACGAAATGTATCACGCCCTAAAGGATCATCACGTTCCCGTGCGATTCTTCGCGTATCCCGTGGCCGGTCATTACCCCAGCGACCCGGTTCGCTCCCTTAACGTCTCAAAACGCTGGCTCGACTGGCTCGCGCGGTATCTCAAGTAGTGCTGGCACTGGACGCTGCGGGCGCGAACCGCTTACCCAGCTATCGTTTGAACGCCGGAGCGCTCGGCGTAGGCTGCAGTCTGGGCAACAGCGCGCTCTGGGTAAACACCAAAAACACCGGCGACGTCGAACGCGTTTTCTCCGTACCGGCGGGTCGTTCACTCATCAGCGCGATTTCGATTCGGTACGGCATTGCCGGCAGACCGCTTCGCGATGCGTGGAAAGGCGCCGCCGGCGACAGCAGCGCCAAAGCCTATACGCCGCTCTCGATCAATCGCAATGCCGTGATGGTCGAGATTCATCCGGCGTATCAGCGGCGCACGTTCGATATCGGCGGCTCGCTGCACGTGCGTGAAACGCTGTTTGTGCCGCTGCTCGGCTCCGACGGTGCCGAAAACGATCCGCCGGTGCTCTACCAAACCATCGAGATGGAGAACCGCGGACCCCTCGAGCAGGATCTGCGCATCAACGGGTTCGCGCGTTTGCGCGGCGAGACCGCGGACGACGTCAGTGCCGTCTACGATAAGGATTTGCACGGGCTCGTCGCCACGAATGCAAGCGATCAGCGCGCGGTTCGCATTTTCACGCTGAATCGCGAGCCCAGCGCCTACGAAACCAGTTTCGATCTCGGCAACGTCTACAGTGTCTCGCGGATCAATCCGCTGGCAAACACGACCGATGCCGTCGGCGATATCTTAGGCAGTTTGCAGGTAGAGTTCACGCTCCAACCGGGCGGGCGGCAGCACTTTTCGTTCGTCACGGGCCTTTATGCCAACGGTGTGGACGATGCAAAACAGCGCTTCGAGCAGACGAGCAGCGACGCGCAAGCGCTGGAGCAGACGATCGTCAATCTCGAAGACGTGCTCCATCGCGGTGAAGTGATCACGCCCGACGCGGTGATAAATGACGGCGCGATTTGGAGCAAAGTCAATATGCGCCGCGTCATGGCGAAGTATCCGACGGGCTGGCTCTTTACCAACGATCCGGGCGTCATGTCGAACGTCGTCTGCCGCGACTGCGCCTGGTTCGTGTACGGCTGCGATCACTTCATGCCGTCGTTCTCGCGCTCGCTGCTCGACAAGTGGGCATCGGTGCAGTACCCGAACGGTAAGCTGCCCGAATACATCGACGCCCTGACCGACCGCTGCGAAGACGACGGCTTGAACATCAACGACGATACGCCGCTGTACATCATGGCGGCGAATCATCATTTCAGAAGCACCGGCGACGATGCGTGGCTGCGTCGCATCTATCCGTCGCTGGCGCGCGCCGGCCGGTACATCATCTCACAGATGGACGCGCGCGATCTCGTGGTCTGCACCGCGCAGGACCCGCGCGGAAACGTATGGGCCATTGCGGGCTGGCGAAATATCATCCCGAACGTTTCGATTAACGGCGCCGTTACCGAAATCAATGCCGAATGCGTCGCGGCGCTTCGCGAGCTTGCGCGTCTGGGCGAACGGGTCGACGCGGACGACGAACATATCGCGACCTTTCAAAGCGCTTCCGACCGAATCCGTGCGGCTATGCAGCTGCACTTGATCAATGCGCAGAACGGTCTGTTCTATCTCAATATCGACATGGACGGCAATCCCCACACCGACGTGACCGGCGACGAACTGTTTCCGGTAATGTTCGAAGCCTGCGACGACGAGACCGGGTTTCGCATCATCAGCCGCCTCAACTCTTCGGACTTCTGGACGGCCGCCGGGTTGCGAACCGCTTCATGCATCGATCCGCGCTACGATCCCGCGGCTTCGTCGGGTTTAGTAGGCGGCGTGTGGCCGGGACTCACCTGGTGGTACGCGTTTGCCGCGGCCCGCTACCATCCTGAGTTCATGGTCGACGCATTGCGCGCGTCATTCGAGCACTATGCGGCCGATCCGCGGCGGCACAACACCGTGCCGGGACAGTTCAGCGAGTGGTTCGACGGCGATTCGCTCGTCAATCGCGGCATGCGCCTTAGCCCCTGGGAGCCGCCGCGTTTTTTATGGGCGGCGATCGAAGGCGTTTGCGGCTTGATCCTCACCGGCGAACGTCCCCAAATCAACCCGCTCGTCCCACCGAATTGGAAATGGACGGCGTTGCGGCGTTTGCCCTATCGCGGCAGAGAAATCTCGTACTTCGCGGTGCGCACGCAGGGTGCGTTCCATCTTTTCTCAACCTGCGACGTGGAAACGAAGTCGGTGCATTCGATTTACGAGCAGGATGTGTCGGACCGAATTCCGATTTTTTCGCGCACCGCACGCGTTATTGCATTTCAGCGCGAACGCGAGCTGGCGGTTCTGGTGGGAAACGTCGGCACAGCCACCACGAACGTGCCTCTCGATCTCACCGAGCTGTTGGAACCGCACGTTCGTTACCGTAGCCGCGTGTATAACAGCGAGCGCGACGACTGGGAGACCGACTCAGTGCTCTCGCGCGAACAGATCTGCACGATATCCGTAACCATCGAAAGCCAAGGCTACCGCGTCCTCCTCTTCCAAGCGCTAGAAGACGAATTTCAAACCCCCGCTACACCCGAAACTCCAAAAACCGATCCTTCGACACCCTGAGCCTGTCTTAGGACGAGCCTGTCGAAGGGTCAGGGTGTCGAAGGACGGCTTTCC
>JALYTZ010000121.1 GCA_030854025.1 Vulcanimicrobiota bacterium | reverse complement strand
TTCGCAAGCTCCGCGCGCGCACAGCTTAAGATTGCTTGCGGATCGGTCTTTTTATAAAAATCGTTCGTCAGGTGAGAGTAGCTGATTTGCACCTGCGCGGCATCGATTGGCGAAACGGCCGCCGGCTGGGCTGCGGCGCCGACGACGCCGAGTATCAGAGCGCCGGTGAGCGCGAACGTTGTGAGACGATTCATAGTGTGTTTAACGAGCGGCTTGCGCCAAACGTGCCTTTGCCGCCGCGAGCTGTTTGTCGCGGGGCGTGTCGATGAGTGAAGGATCGGGATCTTGCGGAACGACGACGTCGGGCACGATGCCCTTGTGTTGAATGTCGCGCCCGCTCGGCGTCACGTACCGTGCGGTGGTGATTTTCAGGGCACCGTTGTCGGGCATCGGATAGATGCTCTGCACGACGCCCTTACCGAAGGTTTTCGTGCCGATCAGCGTGCCGACTTTGTAGTCTTGGATCGCGCCGGACGTAATCTCCGAAGCGGACGCCGTGTACTTGTTTACCAGCACTACGAGCGGCCGCAGCCCGCTGATGGAGGTGCCGAGCGCGGGACTCGTGTCTTTATCGCCTTCGCGGTTGATCGTCGACACGATCGTCCCTTGCGGAATGAACAGGCTCGAAATTTTGACCGCTGCGTCGAGCAGGCCGCCGCCGTTGTCGCGCAGATCCAAGATGTAGCCTTTGGCCCCGTGCGCTTTGCCGTCGAGCAGCGCCTTGCGGACTTCGTCGGCCGAGGTCGTTCCGAAATCCGAGAGCCGAACGTAGTCGTAGCCGTTCTCCATGCGCGCATGCACGGTTGGAACGCGAATGATTTCGCGCGTTATCGTAAATTTATGCGGCGCGGTTTTGCGGAACGTATGCGTGTGGAGCGTAACCGGCGTTCCCTGCGGACCGCGAATCAGGCGCTCCACCTTGTCTAACGAAAGGCCTTTGATCGGCGTGTTATCGATGCCGACCAGAATCTCGGCGGGCTTCATGCCCGCGCGTGAGGCCGGCATTCCCTCGATCGGCTGCAGCAATATCTCGCCGTCGCGCAGCGGTAAAATGTAGACACCGATTCCGCCGAAATTGCCGCCGTCCAGCGACTCGTTGAGGCTTTGGATTTCCTGCGGGGAGAGATAGACGGTGTACGGGTCTTTCAGCGATGAGAGCATCCCGCGCATTGCGGCCTGCGTGATCTCGGTATTGCCGGTTTTCCCGAGCTTTTTGCCGTATGTCGCTTGCGCGTACGAGAGAACTCGGTCGAGCTTGCGCACGTCGGTAGCGCGATCGCCCGAAGCCGCCGCAGCCGGCAGCGAGGGCGTGCCGACCGCTTTGGTTTTCAGGAACGCAAGGATGCCCGAACGCTCGCCGTCGAGCAGCGACGAAGCATCCACCGGTTTATAGTAGACCCGCTCCACCTGCCGGTACGCGAGCGTAACCAGATGCTCGTCGACCATCTGCGGACTTAGGTACTTCGTAAGGTCGAGGGCTGCAAATTGCGTGCCGGACCCGTCGAACCGCCCGGCGCCGGCATCGAGACCGCTGCGATAGCCCAAAAACAATGCGCCCGCGAGGGCGACGACGGCGACAACGAGCGCAGCAAGAAGTGCGCGGAATCGGACTGGCACGAGCGGAATGCGTTCCTTCCTACGAAAGGGGGGGCCGGTTACGGCTTCATACCCAAAATAGCCGCCGGCGGTTGCTTTAGCGGCGCCGCTTGTCTTTCACGTAGACCGAGCCCCCGATGGACTTGGCGTACCGCTTGAGTTCGGCGGCGGCTTCCCCGACCTGGGCGTAATTCGTCAGCTCGCGCTGTTCGTTCGAGACGATCGCGATCGAAAGCGACATGATCGGAAAGCGATTGAGCGACCCGCGGCGGTCCCGGGTTTCGATGTACCCTTGCCGCAGGTCTTGCTCGCGATAGAGCTTACGGATCTCGCGGTCGAAATCGTCGATGATTTCGCGGGCGATCTCCTCGGCCCGGTCGGGCAGCGTGACGACGATGAGATCGTCGCCGCCGATGTGACCGACGAAGTCGCGCAGCGTCCCGCGCCGCCGAACCACGTCGACGGTCGTTGAAGCCACCAGTTGGATCGCCTCGTCGCCGTGCGTAAACCCGTAGACGTCGTTAAAGGCCTTGAAGTTGTCCAGGTCTTCGTAAAGCACCGCGAACGGCTCGCCGCCGCCGATCCGCCGGCGCAATTCCGCCTCGATTGAAAGGTTGCCGGGCAGGCGCGTGAGCGGCGAAAGCGACGAATCAACTTCTACTCGTCGAATTTTGGCGCCCACGCGCGCGAGCAGTTCCTGGTTTCCGAACGGTTTGGTCATGTAGTCGTCGGCGCCCGCATCGAAGCCGGCAATTTTGTCTTCGACTTCCGACTTGGCGGTGAGCATGATGATCGGAACGTGAGAATTGCTCGGATGGCGGCGAATCCGGCGGGCGGTTTCATAGCCGTCCATCACCGGCATCATAATATCGAGCAGCACCAGATCGGGCTGCGCGTGATCGAGCATCGTGAGCGCTTCTTCGCCATTGGCCGCGCTCAGTACGGCATACCCGGCAATTTCGAGGTTGGTCGTGATGATTTTGCGCAAGTTGCGATCGTCGTCAACGACCATGACGGTCTTGGGTTTTACTTCTTCGTTCACGCGCGCACCGGAAACGTCAGCGTAAAGGTCGTACCGGCGCCGAGCTCGCTGCGTACTTCGATCGTTCCGCCGTGCGCGCGGACCAATGCGTTGACGATGAACAAACCCAGCCCGCTTCCGCCGACGCTCGACGTGAGATCGGAATCGATGCGATAGAAGCGATCGAAGATATACGGCAGGTGTTCGTCGGGTATGCCGATGCCTTCGTCGCGCACCGTCACCACCGTCTTTTCGGGATCGGTGAACGCGCCGATCGTCACGGTA
Organism: Vulcanimicrobiota bacterium; assembly: GCA_030854025.1. Classification (GTDB taxonomy): domain Bacteria; phylum Vulcanimicrobiota; class Vulcanimicrobiia; order Vulcanimicrobiales; family Vulcanimicrobiaceae; genus JALYTZ01. The sequence goes on along the minus strand of JALYTZ010000121.1, from coordinate 9,830 downwards.
CCACCGTCGGGAGAGTATTTGATTGCATTTTCGATGATGTTGCGAAACACGTCGTGCAGGCGCTCGGGATCGCCCGAAATGAGCGCACCGTCGGCGTTGCGCACGAACGCGTGCTTCGCGTGCGCGTGCGGCAGCTCGCCAATCACCCGGTCGAGCATGATGTCGACGCGAACCATCACTCGCCGCCGCAGCATCTGCTCGGCGCTGACGCGGGTAACCAGCAGCATGTCTTCGATCAGGCGCGCGAGCCGGTCGGCCTGCTGTTCGATGATGCTCAAGAACTCGTCGCGTTTGCCATCGTACAGTGCGGGATTTTCACGAAGGGTCGCGGCGTACGCTTTGATCGCGGCCAGCGGCGTTTTTAACTCGTGTGAAACGGTGGAAACCAGCTCGTTCTTGGGCTGCTCGATTTCGCGGACCTTACGCACGGGCAGAAAGCAGAGAATCCAGCCGTCGGGCTCGTGATTGCGCGTGAGCGCGATGACGCGGCCGCTCACTTCGAGCGGATTGGAGCAGGTATCGAAAATTGAGAAAACGACGCTGCGCCCGTCGCCGGCCGTATCGAGCAGCGGCGCGATCCCTTCGACGAATTCGTCGACCTCGCGTCCCACCAGACTCGCCGAGGAATACCCGGTCAGCGACTCTGCAGCGTAATTGAACCGGACGATTCGCTTGCGCGAATCGAGTTCGACGACGCAGTCGCTCACGCACCGCGCGAGCGTTTCGTACAGCGACTTGAACGAGAGCAGCTCGTCAAGCAAATCGCGAGTTAGGTCCGCAGGTAACGCCCGACTGATATCCATGAAGCAACTATTCCGACGGCTACGCCGACGACGAGCAATTCGAGCATCAAGGTATAGACGTCGACGCGCACCAGGTTCATCGTGACCCAAGGCAGCGCGGCAAAGAGTTTTGGAAGCAGAGAGATGCGCAAGGCCGCGAGGACGCCGATCGCGACGATCGCGCCCAGCAAACCGTCAAGCAGACCCTCGCAAATAAACGGCATGCGGATGTACATGTTCGTCGCGCCGACCAGCTGCATGATGCCGATTTCACGCCGCCGAGCGAAAACGGTGAGCCGAATCGTGTTCGAGATGATGATGCCGGCGACTAGAACGAAGAGCACGATGACGCCGATTCCGACCCGCCGGCCGACATCGGCAAGCTGTAGCATTCGTGCGACGATCTGCTGACCGTAATCGACGAATGATACGCCGGGCAGCTTTCGGATCGAGGCTGCAACCGCGCCTACCAGCCGCGGCGAGCGCGTCCGCACGCGAAGCTTGTCCGGAAGCGGATTCTCGGTGAGCATCGTAACGTCAATCTGGCCTCGCATGCGCGAGCGAAGCTCGCGTAGGCCTTCTTTTTTCGGCACGTAGCGGACCGAGAGTATGCGCGCGTCTTTCGCCAGCGACGTTCGCAGCGTATCGGTTTGTGCGGTCGTGATGTTCGGCGATAGATACACCGAGATCTCGATCTGCTGGAGCGCGTTGTTGCCGAGGTGCCCGAGGCTCGCCCGGACGTACAAAAAAACGCCCAAAAGGACGATGGTTACAGCGACGGTCCCGATGGCCGTAGCTTGCATACCGGCATTGCGAGTGAAGTTGCGAAAGACTTCACCCAGAAAGAACTTGATCTTGCCCAAGTCCAAGAAAGTAGTACCCCCGCTCTTCATCGGTTGCAATGCGGCCATTTTCAAGGCGAACGACGCGCCGTCGCATGCGGTCGACGACGGCTTGATTGTGGGTGGCGACGACGACCGTGGTGCCTTTGAGGTTAATGCGAAGCAGCAGTTCCATGATTTCGGTCGTGTTCGACGGATCGAGATTGCCGGTCGGTTCGTCGCAGAGCAGCAGCTTGGGGTTGTTGACCAGCGCCCGCGCGATCGCCGTGCGCTGCTGTTCGCCGCCGGAGAGTTCCCCGGGGAACATGCGGCTCTTGTGCGAGAGCCCGACCAAGTCCAGCGCGCGCGGCACCTGCCGGCGGATGTCTTTACTGTGCGCGCCCGTCACTTGCAGCGCGAACGCCACGTTCTCCCAGACCGTTTTGTCGACCAGCAGTTTGAAGTCTTGAAAGACGACGCCCAGATGACGCCGCAGTACCGGGATTCGGCCGCGGCGCAGGCGATCGACGCGAATGCCGTCGACGTGGATTTCTCCGTTCGAAGGTTTCATCTCACGGTAGAGCAGGCGCAGAAGCGAAGACTTTCCGGTGCCCGAGTGTCCCACCAGGAACACGAAGTCGCCCTTGCCGATTTCGAGATCGATGCCGTCGAGAGCGCGTACACCGTTGCCGTACATGAGTGAAACGCCGCGTAGTGAGATCATCGCTGCAAGGGGGATTTTCCGAAGGCGCGGACCTATTCCCCCTTGGAGCATTCGCATTGTGCGAATCCGTTACGTTTTGACTCAAGTGAGCAGTACGCGTGAATTTTGATCTGACCGACGAGCAGAAAGCCATCCAGCAGACCGTCCGCGAGTTCGCTCGCGAACAGGTCGCTCCGCGCGCGGAGGCGATGGATCGGGACGAAGCCTTCCCGTACGATCTGGTCAAACAGATGGCCGATCTCGGGTTGATGGGGCTGCCGTTTCCCGAACAGTACGGCGGAGCCGGCGCGGATACGGTGAGCTACGCGCTCGCGGTGATGGAACTAGCGCGGGCCGACGCGTCGACGGCTATTACGATGGCGGCGCATTGCTCGCTCGGCGCGAGTCCCTTCTACCTATTCGGCACCGAAGCGCAAAAACAAAAGTATCTCGTGCCGTTGGCGCAGGGCACGATGCTCTGGGGCTTCGGCCTCACCGAGCCGGGCGCCGGGAGCGATGCCGGCAACGTGCAGACGAAGGCCGAGCTTCGCGACGGGAAGTGGATCGTCAACGGAACTAAGGCGTTCATTACCAATTCCGGCACCGATATTTCCGGCGGCACGACGATTACTGCGGCTACCGGCAAGCGGGCGGACGGAAAGCCGGAGATCAGCACCATCGCGGTCGATCAAAATACACCCGGGTTCTCGCGCAGCAAGAAGTATAAGAAGATGGGCTGGCGCGCGTCGGATACCCGCGAGCTCTCGTTCGTCGACGCGCAGGTGCCGGAAGAAAATTTGCTCGGCAAGCGCGGCGAAGGCTTGAAGAACTTCCTCGCGATCCTCGACGGCGGACGCATTTCCGTGGCGGCGCTCTCGGTCGGCTTGGCCATGGGAGCCTACGATGAAGCGATGAAGTACGCCAAAGAACGCCACGCATTCGGCAAGCCGATCAGCGCGTTTCAAGCAATTCAATTCAAGCTGGTCGACATGCTGACGGAAATCGAACACGCGAAGCTGATGACGCTCAAAGCCGCCTGGGAAAAAGACGAGAAACGCGATTTCGCGCAGACTGCAAGTTTGGCGAAGCTGTACGCCGCAGAAGTTTCGCGCCGCGTCGTCAACGAAGCGCTTCAAGTACATGGCGGCTACGGCTTCATGGACGAGTACCCGATCTCGCGCATGTATCGCGACCAAAAGATAAACGAAATCGGCGAAGGCACCAACGAAGTGCAGCGCCTGGTGATCGCCCGTATGATGGGCCTGTAAACTCCTTTTGCCGTAAAGCGAGCGGCAGCACGGTCGCTGATATTGCGGTCACGCAAATCGTACGTTCGGGTGTGCGGGGAAAGTGGCATCGCTAGCGTATGAGGGCGACATGCTGCACGCTTAATTGGTAAGGAGTTCCATGCGATCAGTCTTTAGGGTCACTGCCTCAGTGCTTGCACTGGGCATGGCGTTGAGCGCCTGTGGAGGGCACTCATCCATTCCGAACATTGGTCCGTCCGGTTCCAGTCCGGACGCGTCGGGTGCGCGAGGAGCCGAGTCGCTCAATCCCGGGTATGCGGCCCAATTCGTTCCAGCCGCCGTGCCGCGCATGGCGGGCGTTTTTGCGTACGCGGATCGAGGCCGACGTGCCGCGTCCGCTCCGGTACGCGTTACCGTCTTACTGCGCTACAACCATCAAGACGAACTCGATCAGTTCGTCGCGTCGCAAGCCGGCGCCGGACATCACTATCTCTCAGACGCCGAGTTCAATGCCACCTATGCACCCACGGCGCAGCAAGAAGGCGCCGTCGTTACGTCACTGCAAGCGGCAGGCTTCACGGTGACGCATCGATATCCAAACCGGACGCTCGTCGACGCCGTGGCGCCCGCATCGCGCGTCGAACAACTTTTCCACACCGAAATGCATACGGTCGCGCAAGGGCGCTTCGGACAGCGCTACACCAACGTCGCGCCGGCCACGCTGCCGGCCGCGATCGCCCCGTACGTGAAAGACGTCACGCTAAACAATCTCATCGTCGCACATCGTCAAGTGCAATCGGTTGGCCCGGGTTCGACTCGTCACGCCGTCGACAAACGTTTGAGCGTTCCGGGACGTCCGATGCCGATCCGTTCGGCGGTCACGCCGTTCGCGACCAATCTGCTTTCGAATCCCGGCTTTGAAACCGGCGCCATCAACAGTGGTTGGATTCAATGCGGAAACATTGCGGCAGGCGTCACGACGCTGCATCCGCACTCCGGCTTATACGACGAACGCAGCGGTTCGACGCGCGGGGAACCGAACGGCGATACCGGCGTGTGCCAAGCCGTGACCATTCCGACTAGTGGGAAACTCAGTTTCTGGGTCTACCAGCTTTCGAATGAAAGCAACACGGCTTACGCATATCAAGAAGCCGACCTTTTGGATTCAAATGGAAACGTCGTCGACAACTTCTACACGACGGTCAATAACCGCGCCGCCTGGGTTCAGAAGAATGTCGATCTCAGCGCGTACGCCGGCGGCAGCTACTGGCTGTACTTCGGCGTTCATGGCGACGGTTACGGCGGTCTCTACACCGAACAGTTCCTCGACGACGTAAGCCTGTCGAGCGGAAGCGTGCCGACGCCGACACCGGCGCCGACCGCAACGCCGCAACCAACTCCGACGCCGGTTCATACGCCGACTCCGACGCCCGGGCCAACTGCAACGCCGCTTCCAACGCCAACCCCCGTAGCGGGCGGCTGCACCGGTGCGGCAGCCGATAACGGCCCGCTGAAAGGTTCGAGCGGATGGCTCGCAACCGGCGTCGCCAAAGCGTTCGACTTCCCCGTGCAGCACGGGTGCAACGGCGCCGGTCAAACGGTCGCGGTTGAAATCGATACGCCGATCGTGCAAAGCGACGTTAATGCATACCTTAGCGCTTCGGGCGTGAAACAAACCGGAACCGTGACCAACGTCGCCGTCGACGGCGGCGGAAACGCATCGAGCAGCGACTACGTTGAAACCGCGCTCGACGTCGAAACGATCAGCGGTCTCGCGCCGGGTGCGAATATTCGCGTCTACAACTTCCCCGATCTCAGTTCTCAATCGATCGAAGACGGCTACAATCAAACCGTCAGTGACGGCATCGCATCGGTCGTGAACTCCTCGTTCGGCGGTTGTGAAACCGGCGATACGAGCTTCACGAGCGCGACCAATTCGATCGCGCAGCAAGCCGCCGCGAAGGGAATCACGTTCGCGGCGTCTTCGGGCGATTCGGGAAGCGACGAGTGCAGCACCGGAAACAATCCACCGGGTGTAAGCTCGCCGTCGTCGGATCCGTACTTCGTTTCAGTTGGCGCGGTGAACTTCACCGACAACGCAACGACGGGTGCCCTCACCAGCATCACCTCGGGAACCGATTCAGGCAACGGCTTCTCGTCGGGCGGCGGCGTTTCGACCGTGTTCGCGCTGCCGAGCTACCAGCAGGGCGTTTCCGGCGTGATTACGTCGGGCCGAAATAATCCCGACGTCTCATTCCCCGGCGTCGGCGACACGGTTTACGCCAACGGCTCGCCGTCGGGAGTCGACGGCACGTCGTGGTCGTCGCCGGAGTTCGTCGCGTTCATGGCTGAAGCCAATCAGCTGCACGCAACGCACTTCGGATTCGTCAACCCGGCGCTCTACAACGTGTTCAAGAGTTCGTCGTACACCGATTACACCGACGTAACGTCGGGAAGCAACGGATCGTACTCGGCCAAAGCCGGATACGATCAAGTAACCGGCATCGGCGCACCAAAAGCCTGGGCCCTGGCAAACGCGCTCTAGCGAGCGATAAGGGACTAGCGAACAAAAACGAGCCGGCGTCACATACGCCGGCTCGTTTTGCAACGAGTGCGACTGAAAATTCATGACGCCACTACGCTTGAACCTCGCAGGTCCAGCCTTCGTAGATTCCGGCGAACTCCTGCGCAAGGGTTGAGATTGCGGTGCGCGTTGCGGCGATGGCGAACGGGTCGATCGCTTCGCGTTTGACGACGTCGACCGCATCGTTCGAGGTGTCCAGATTGACGGCGTACCCGTGGTCGGCAATCGCGCGAACGAAATCGGTGCGGCGTGGGACATCCGCAAAGCGAACCCGATGTCGAACGTCCCGCGGCTTTTCGAAATCGTCGCCGGCGTCGCGCAGGGCCTGCAGCACTTTCATGTCTTCCGCGAACTCGAGTTGGTAGCGGTCGGGATAGAGGTAGCCGTTGTAAATTGCCCACGTCGGATCGTCTGACGCGAGCACTTTGAATTTATAGTCCGGGTGCGATTGCATCGCGTGCGCCGCGATCTCGGCGACCGTGCGAACCTGCGGCCCGTAGTAGTGAAACGTGCGCAGCTTGCGGCCGGTGACGCGCCCGACTTGCATCACCCCGAACTCTGCGAGCGTGTCATAGAGAGCGTCCTCGATTTCGGTCAGTTCTTGGAATTCCGATTCGGCCGGCATGCCGTTTTGGTCGGGTCCGCGCACTGCGACGGCAATCGTATAGGCTGCCGGTTTTTCGGGCAGCGGCGCCACCGCCTTCAGTTCGAGATCGACCGCGATTGAAACCGGTGCTCCGTTCAAACGAGCAAAGTACGAAGACCAGTCTGCCATGCGGAACGCTTCGAGCAACGCGGGGTTCGGGCCCGCCGCCTCGAAGGCTCTCCCATGATACATCGCATGATTGCCGCCGCGGGCGTTTTTGCATTTGCGCTAAGCGCGCCAGCGCTTGCCAGCCTCGCGGTCGGATCGAAGGCTCCCGATTTCACGCTGCAAGAAGCGATGGGCGGAAAGGTCTCGACCTTCCATCTGGCCGACGCCCTCAAATCCGGTCCGGTCGTTCTGTACTTCTATCCTGCTGCGTTCACCAAAGGCTGCACGATCGAAGCGCATACCTTTGCCGATGCGATCGACGAGTACCACAAACTCGGCGCGACCGTCATCGGCGTTTCCCACGACCCGATCAAAAAGCTCCAAGACTTTTCAACCTCGGAATGCCGCGGCAAATTCGGCGTCGCGGCCGATACCGACGAGAGCGTCATCAAGTCGTACGATGCCGTGTTGGCCCAAGCACCCCAGCTTGCCGACCGCACCTCGTACGTGATCGCTCCCGACGGCACGATCCTCTACGCGTTTACCGACATTTCGCATCCACAGGCGCACGTGCAGAATACGCTCGAAGCGCTGAAGAAATACGACGCTTCCCGCACGCACTAAAAGCGGTTAACTTGCCTCGTCGGTAAACAGCGGAGGCTGTCGGGTGCGATTGCGCCGCGGCTGGGCATCGAGCGCGGTGATTTCGCGCGGCGCCAGCTCGATCGCGGCAGTTTCGGGCAGATCTGAATCGGGCAACGACGCCATTTCTTTAATTTTGCGTCCCTGCGGGAGCACGCGACTCTCCATCGAGCCAACGGCGTTGTTGTACGATGCGACGGTCTTCTGCAGATTGGAACCAATCGTCACGAAGTGCGCGGCGAATGAACGCACGCGGTCGTACAGCACTCGTGCGGCTTCGGCAATAGCCTTTGCGTTCTCTTCCTGCGCCCGGTGCTGCCACCCGAGCGCGTACGAACGCAGCAGCGCCATCAGCGTCAGGGGGCTCGAAATATAGATGCCTTTTGCGGCGGCATATTCGATCAAATCGGGATTCTCAGTGCAGGCGGCACTGAGAAATGCCTCACCCGGGACGAACATCACGACGAAATCGGCCGACCCGTCCGCGCGATGGTAGTTCTTTTTTGCGAGCGCGTCGACGTGCGCTTTGAAAGCGCCGGCATGCATGCGGAACTTTTCGCGTCGCGCAGGTTCCTCAGTCAATTCGATTGCGTCCAGATATGCCGCCAGAGGGGCCTTCGCGTCAACGAAGATTCGCGCGTCGCCGGGCAGTAAGACGGTCAAATCCGGACGGCCCATCATTTCGCCGGTATCGAACGTGCGCTGTTCGCCGTAATCGACGTGTTCTTGCATGCCGGCCAGCTCGACCACGCGTTTGAGCTGAACCTCGCCCCATTTGCCGCGAGTCGTCGGATTGCGTAAGGCCGAAACGAGCACCGACGTTTGCGACGCCAATTGCGCGGTGGATGTCTCGAGTTTGGCCGAACGTTCGGCGAGCCCCGCGATCTGTTCTTTCATGCCCGCATAGGCGCCGACGCGCGATTTCTCCATTGCCTGCACGAGGGCATCGAATTCGGTGAGCTTTTGCGAAACCGGAAGCACGAGTTCGGAAAGCTTTGCGTTGGCGCGCTCTTCGGCCGCCGTGAATCGCTCGGCGGCCAGCGCAAGAAATTGATCGCGCTGCATTTCGGCGATTCGCGCGTTGCTCTCGTGCAGTTCGGTTTTGAGCCGCTCGGCAACCGTTTCTACCTGTTGGCGGTGCTGTGCATCCAAGTCGCTCAAACGCGACTCGGCAATCGCCTGCGCCCGTTCGGCGCGCGCCGCGCGCTCGCGATGAACGTTAGATTCGCGCCGCGTGACGAACCACACGACCGCAGCGCCGGCAATGGCGCCGAGCAGCAAAACGAGCAAGGGCAAGAGCAGGTCGTTCACGCTAGCGACTATTCGACTTCACCGCGCAGATACTTCGCGAAAAAAGCCAGCGTGCGATGCCAGGCGTCGGCCGCGGCGGAAGGCACGAACGATGCGCGCTGATCGTCAAAAAATGCGTGACCCGCTTCGGGATAGATTTTGATGTCGTTCGGCACTTTGAGCGCACTCTTGAATGCGAGAACGCTTTCGGCGGGGATGGACGTATCGCGCGCGCCGTAACTTCCGCACACGGGCACGTGCACTTTTGCGGGATCGATTCCACGCGGATCGCCGTAAAACGGAGCGTTCGCCGAAAAGACGGCGGGATTCAAGATGGCTTGCTGCAGACAGAGTTTGCCGCCCATGCAGAATCCGGTAACCCCGACTTTTGCGTGCGGATGTGCCGCTTCGATCCATTGCGCTGCCGCGTTGAGGTCGCCGGCCACTTGCGATTCTTGCAGCCGCGACGCAAAGGGCCGAAAGACGGCGATGTCCGATACGCCGTCACCGGTGGGCGCGCCGAAACGCGAGTAGAGGTCGGGAGCGACGGCGACGTAGCCTTCTTTTGCATAACGCCGTACGACATCGCGGATGGATGTGTCGACTCCCCAAATGTGCATCACTACGACCAGCCCGCTGGTGAGCGGACCGGCCTTTTTGGGATAGGCTGCATACGCGCCGATTGCACCGCCGGGCCGCGAAAGCTGCACGCGTTCGACGGCAATGGACGGGTCGTCTTCTGCGACGATCGGTGCATGCGGTTTTCCCATGACTTCGCCGGCGGCGATGGCACGCGCGATGCTGCCCGCAGCGGCCGCGGCTGCGGCCGACAATCCGACGAACGTTCTGCGGTTCAGCTCCGGCGACGTCGATTGCGTGGGATCGATTTCATCCATATCGCGGTACCTCAAATGATCACTGCGTCTTTGCGCGCGGAAACCCTGCGAAGGCGCTCCTTGACGGTACGGCGCACTTTAACGGTGATGGCGACGCCTTTTGCATTGACG
>JALYTZ010000213.1 GCA_030854025.1 Vulcanimicrobiota bacterium | reverse complement strand
CCGATCAAACGAGCGCACACGACATGATCAACGGCTACGTTCCGGCGGGATTGTCGCTCGCGCAGGCGGCGGAGCTTCGCGCGAGCGATCCGCAAGACTACGAACGCCGCGCGTTTGCCACCGTTGCCGATCACGTCAAGGGCATGCTGCAGTTTCTCGACGCCGGCGCCATCGTGTTCGACTACGGCAACAACATTCGCGCGATGGCACAGCGCGCGGGCGTCGAGCGCGCATTTGATTTTCCGGGTTTCGTACCCGCGTTCATCCGGCCGCTGTTTTGCCGGGGTTCCGGCCCGTTCCGGTTCGCGGCGCTTTCGGGCGACCCGAGCGATATCGAACGTTGCGATCGCGAACTGCTCGCGCTCTTTCCTGACGAAAAACTGCGTCGCTGGCTGACACTCGCGAAAGAACGCGTGTCGTTCCAAGGACTGCCGGCGCGTATCTGCTGGCTCGGTTTCGGCGATCGAGCGAAGGCCGGTCTGCGTTTCAACGAACTGGTAAAAAGCGGGGAATTGAAAGCTCCCATCGTCATCGGGCGCGATCATCTCGACACGGGCAGCGTGGCCTCGCCGTACCGCGAAACCGAATCGATGAAAGACGGCAGCGATGCGATCGCCGACTGGCCGATTCTCAACGCACTGCTGAACACCGCAGCCGGTGCGAGTTGGGTTTCGTTCCATCACGGCGGCGGCGTGGGCATCGGCTACAGCCTGCACGCCGGAATGGTCGTCGTCGCGGATGGCAGCGAGCTTGCGCGCGAGCGTCTCGAATGCGTTCTCGCGACCGACTGCGGAATGGGCGTCGTGCGTCACGCCGACGCGGGCTACGAAATCGCGATCGAAACGGCCGATGAGAAGGGCATCGATTGGCGACTCTAGTTCGCGCGAAAACGCTGATCACGTGCGATACGGACGCCGCTCAAAGCGGCGTTTCGTTCGACCGGCTCGGGCGCATCGACGACGCCGCCCTGCTTGTGGAGGACGGCCGCGTCGCCGATTTGGGAACTCGCGCGGAGGTCGAGCGCCGTCTGCATGGACGCACTGTGGAAGACGTGCTCGATCGGCCACACGATGTGCTGGTGCCGGGGTTTGTGGACGCGCACGCGCATCCATTATTCGCCGGCGACCGCGAACCGGACTTCGGCGCGCGCCTACGCGGCGAGCAACCTCCGCTGGGCATGCTCTACACGGTTGAGCAGACGCGTAACGCGCTCGAAAACCCGAAGTCATTTTGGGTACTCGTTGCGCGACGTTTAAAGCTCATGCTCGCCCATGGTACGACGACGCTCGAAACGAAAACGGGGTACGCACTGCACGCACCCGGCGAAAACGAACTGCTTGCGCTGATCGCCGCACACAAGGACGACACGCACGTTCCCCGTTTGATCGCCACGTTTTTGGGAGCGCACGCGCTCCCGCCTGAGTTTCGCAACGAAGTCGATTACGTCGATTACCTGATCGATCAGTGCTTGCCGGTCGCGCACGCGAACGGTGCCATGTATGCGGATGCGTTCTGCGAGCCCGGTTTTTTTTCGCCGGAACAGACGCGCCGCTACCTGACGGCAGCGCGCGCATGCGGACTGCGGCTGCGAGTGCACTGCGATGAGATGTCGTTCGGAGGGGCGGCCGCGATGGCAGCCGGACTCGACGTCGATGCAGTCGATCATTGCAATTACATTCGAGACGAGGATGCAGACGCAATCGTTGCACGGGGGATCGTCACCGTCGCGTGTCCGGCTACCATCGCGTATCTCGATCTTCCGCAACGTGCGCCGGTCCGCGGTTTGCTCGAACGCGGAGGAGCGGTCGCGCTCGCAAGTGACTACAATCCGGGCACGTCGCCCTGCTTCAATCTTCAAACCGTGGCCTACTTCGGCCGCGCGCTCTTCGGCTTGTCGGCCGCCGAAGCGCTGTACGGCGTGACGGTTTCCGCCGCGCGATCGCTGCGCAGCGATGCCGGCGTCCTTCGCATCGGCGGACCCGCCGACGCGGTAGCGCTCGCGATCGACTCGCCGGACGAATTCGGCTGGCAGTTCGGCGGCAATCTTGCAAGTGCGGTCATCGCGCGCGGAGCGCTCGTCCCGTGAGCGAAATCGTATGTTGCGCGCGAGCGATCTCCGCAGGAGAAGAGCGCCGGGATTTTGCGTTCACCGTCGAAAACGGACGTATCGCGACCTGCGGCGATCCGAACGCGCTTGCCGCACAGTTTCCGGATGCGCGCGTTCGACGTTACGAAGACGACGTAGCCGTCGTCCCGGGTTTCATCAACGGGCACAGCCATGCGTATCAAATCCTGTTACGCGGCTGGGCCGACGACTTGCCGTTCGAGCGCTGGCGCACGGATGCGTTGTACAAGATCGTACCGCAATTAAGCCCGGACCACGTGTATTGGACGTTCGTGCTCGCGTTCGAAGAGATGCTGGCTGCCGGAATTACGACGGTTGCAGAGTTCTTTTACCTCAACGGCGCGGGCAACGATTACGCGGAAGCTGCGCTGCGTGCCGCGGCGGATACGGGGATCCGCATCGTGCTCGCTCGCACGTGGATGGATGCGGACTACGCTCCCGGCGCGTTTCGCGAATCGATCGACACGGCAGCAAGCCGAACGCGCGCTCTGATGGACGCGCATCCCGGCGTTGACATCTGCGTGGCGCCGCATTCACTGCATGCCGCCTCGCATGCAATGATTCAGGCGGCCATGGAATTCGCTCTCGAACGCGACGTATTCGTGCATCTGCACGTTGCGGAGGCGCAGTACGAAGGCGCGCAGACGCTCGAGCGGCACGGAGCGACACCCATTGTGCTGCTGGACCGTCTCGGCGTGCTCAACGACCGGCTCGTCGCGATTCACGCCATTTACCTCACCGGCGAAGAAAAACGGCTCCTCGCGCAGCAGGGCGTCCGCGTCGTACACAATCCGACGACCAATCAGTATCTGGGCGACGGAATTTGCGATCTCACGCAGCTGCTGGCACTCGGCGTGCGTGTCGGCCTTGGTACAGATGCCGACGTCAAACCGTCGATCCTGGATGAGATGCGCGCGGCTTCGCTGCTTCAGAAGATCGCCCACCTCGACGGGAGCGCATTGGGTGCCGGCCAGGCCTTTGCGCTCGGGACGTCGCTCGGGGCTGCCGCTCTGGGCGTTTCGGCCGGCGATTTGCAGACCGGGAACTATGCCGATTACGCGGTGATCGATCTGAGCCGGGCCGATCCGTGGGCGCCGCTAGCAAACACGCTCGT
>JALYTZ010000084.1 GCA_030854025.1 Vulcanimicrobiota bacterium | reverse complement strand
AACCGCGCGCGAAGCACGCGTGAGGCCGTGAGCGCATGGTTTGAAGAACGCGGCACCACGGCGACGCCGTCGGCACTCTCCGAAGATGCCGTACGCGTCGGCAGCGCCGCCACGGCGCGATCCGGTGAGCGCGAATCGGGCGGCGCATGGTGGGTTCAGAGCGAGTCGTCCGCGATGCCGGTCGACGTACTCAATCCGCAGCCGGGCGAAGCGATCCTCGACGCCTGCAGCGGTCGCGGCAACAAGGCGCTGCAGAGCGCCGCGCGATTGGACGGTGAAGGTTCGCTCGTCTGTATCGAGCGCGACGCGCGTAAATCATCGTTGTTGGAGCGCCGCCTGAACGATGCCGGATTCTACGCGCAGATTCTCACGGCCGACGCAACCTCGGTCGATTTGACGCGGCAATTCGACCGGATACTCGTGGATGCGCCGTGTTCGGGATTGGGCGTCCTGGGCCGTCATCCCGAAGCGCGCTGGCGCAAGCGGCCGGACGACGGTGAACGTCTCGCCATCACGCAGCGTGCGCTGCTCGATGCGCTCGCGCCCAAGCTCAATCCGGGTGGCGTGCTCGTGTATGCCGTCTGCTCGACTGACCCGCGCGAAACGACCGAGGTCATCGACTGGCTCACGCGCACCCACGACGCGCAGCGCGGCCTGATGCCGGAGCGATGCGAACCGTTTTTGACTGAAGCCGGCGACGCGATCGTACCGCCGGGCATCGACGGACGCGATGGGTTTTTCATCGCGAGGATTGAGAGAAGCGCGTGAGCCTCTTCGCTCGGATCGAGGAGGCGTGCGCCGCGTTCATCGAACGCGCATTTGCCAAGACGTTTCCGAGCGATTTAGAACCCGCGCAAATCGCGCGCAAGCTCGTTGCGACCATGGAAGCGCGCAGCACGACTGAAAACGGGCGCATGTATGCACCCACGAACTACGCAGTGCTCGTCAACCCGGGAGAGTTCGAGCGACTCTCGCCTCACGCCGAGTACCTGTGCCGTGAATGGAAAGCGCTGCTGGCGGATATGGCGTCGCGCGTCGGCATCACGTTCCGCGGCGAACTTCTGGTCGTCCTCGATCACTTGGAGGGGATCGTCGCCGGTGCGGTCGACATCGACGCATGGACGCCGGACCTCGAATTCGTCGCACCGGCCCGCCCAAAAGCGGCGGGCGGTTTCCGGCTGCGCATGATCAAGGGCGTCCCGCCGGACCGGGTATATGTACTGGAGCGGACGGTTCGGGTCGGCCGAAGCGAGGACCGCGATATCTTTCTGGTCGACCCGAGCGTTTCTCGAGCCCATGCGATCATCGAAACGGCGGGCGGCTCGGCGTTCGTACACGATTTGGGATCGACGAACGGTACGTTCGTCAACGGCGAGCGAGTCAGCAGCCGCAGACTGGACAACGGCGACGTGATAGCATTTGGGAACACGCAGATGCGGCTGGAAACCGATCAACGATGACGTTCGACGGGCACATGCGGCTGGGATCGCTCGAAGTGCTCGCGGCGCTGGCTGCCTTTGGCGTGATGACCGGCCGTCTGCGCGCAACTGGTCCGCAAGCCGCTTCGAACACGGCCTCGATCAAAACGATCGCATTGGAAGTACGCGAAGTGTCCGGTGCCAGGAAGGTCGACGGGGCGCTGCCGCTGCTTGTCGGTCGCTCGCCGCAAGCCGATCTCCCGCTGACGGACGCCGAAGTAAGCCGCAGACACGCGCGCTTCGAACTGCATCGGGGCGTCGTGTACGTTACCGATTTAAAGAGCAGCAACGGGACGTTCCTCAACGGCGAGCGGGTCACCGACAGCATCGAGGTGCGGCCGGGAGATCATGTCGACGTGGGGTCCACGCGTTTAATCTACCTAGCGCCGGAGATGGCATGGAAGTAGCGGTAAGCGGCGATCGCAGTTGCGTGCTCTCCACGCAACTCGCTCCGCGAACGTACTTCTTCGCGGTCGCTCACGGATTTGGTTTGATCGACGGCGAGCCGCCGGCACGCATCGCGCTGCAGCGCCTCCGCGGCGAGTTCGAGCGCCGCGGCCGGCCCGAGCGCGTTCGGCGCGCGAAAGCACGCCCGAAGGCCATTGCGTCGCTGCTGATCGCAGCGCTTGCGCGGGTCAACGGCGACTTGCACGTTCGCTCGGCATCGCACGACGACTACACGACGGCGGGCTGTTCGTTGACCGCCGCGCTGGTAATCGACGAACGCGCCTACCTGGCGCACGTGGGCACGAGCGCAGCCTACCTTTCGCGCGACGGCTTTACCGTCTGCCTCACCAAAGAAGATGCGTTCGACGCCGGCACGCGTTCGGTGCTGGTGCGCGCAATCGGCGTGCAGCCGCATCTTGAAGTATCGGTCTGCAGTTTTACGCTCGGTAACGGCGACTCGCTCGTGCTCTCGGGCCGGCGACTGGGCAGCGCCGATCTCGAGCGGGCCGACTTTGATGAAGGACTGATCGTTCGCTACGGCCCCGACGAGGAGAGCAGCACTGCCCGCGGTGGGTCGCCGCGCGCGTGGCTGGCTTTCATCAACGGCGCCGTTGCGACCGCGGTTTTCTATGCGGCGCTATGTCTGGGATAACTACATTCGCGCGCCGGCTGTTCCCGATGGTGATTGCGATCGCCGTTTCCGCGCTTATGCTTTCGCTGGTTCCTTCGGGCACGCTCGAACCGTGGGTGCTGGTGGCGCTGGGAATCGGCAGCATCGGGTGGGTTGCATGGCAGCCGCGCGACCTGGAGCGCGACGACGTGCTGCCCGCAATTGCGATCGTGCTTTCCGCGCTGGGTTTGATGCTCGTTGCGCGCCTTTCTCCGCAGCTCGCGCACAAGCAGCAGTACTGGCTCCTGATTTCCATGGCGCTGGCCGTCCTGGCGGGGCCGGCGTTCGCGCAGTTTCGCCGGCTAGCTTCGATGAAGTACCTGTGGGTCATCGCTTCGCTCGTATTGTTTTTGATGCTGGTCGTTTTCGGGCAAGAAGTAAACGGCGCGAAACTTTGGATTAAACTCGGCCCCGTTCAATACGAGCCCGTCGAATTGATCAAGCTCTTCATCGTGTTTTTCCTGGCGTCGTACTTGGCCGAAACCGCCGACGTTATCGCATCGGCGAAGCCGTGGTCCATTCGTGCAAATCTCAAATACCTCGGACCGCTTTTTCTCGGTTGGGGCGCGTCGATGGCGATTCTCATTCTGCAGCGCGATCTCGGCATGGCGACGCTGCTGCTCGCGACGTTTGCGGCGCTGCTCTACGTTGCGACGCGTCGCGTCGATCTCGTGCTCGGCGGATTCGTCGTTTTCGGAATCGTCGCGTTTTGGGCGATGCACCATTACAGCTACGTTTCGGCGCGCATTGGCGTCTGGCGAAATCCCTTTGCCGACCCGCTCGGTGCCGGCTATCAGGCGGCGCAAGGCTACTATTCACTCGCGGCCGGCGGATTGTTCGGCACGGGCTATCGCTTGGGGCATCCCGGCTTTATCCCCGATGTCGGTACCGACTACATCTACGCCGCGTATTCCGAAGAATTTGGTGCAATCGGCGCGATCGTGCTGCTCGTTCTGTTCTTCATGCTCGTGCGCCGAGTGCTGGCCGTGGCATTCGCGCAGCCGGATCTCTACACGAAATTGCTGGCAGTCGGTCTGTCGGCAACGCTCGGATTCCAAGTGGTGATCATCGTCGGCGGCGTGATCGGGCTGTTTCCGCTCACGGGCATAACGCTGCCGTTCATTTCGTACGGCGGCAGTTCGCTGGTTGCCAATTTTCTGCTGGTCGCACTGGCTTGGGCAGCCAGCGCCAGGCCGCGTGCCGTAGAGGCCCGTGCATAAGAACCGGGTTGCGCGGGAATACGCAACCTAACGCTTTGAAAGGGATCGTCCATGCGTAGACTGTGTATCGTTACGTTGGCGTCGGCGGCCGTGCTGCTCTCGGCTGCCGCGTGCGCTAAGAACACCGGTTCCAGCTCGACCACCACGACGACGGCGCAGTCATCGCCGGCCGCAATGTCGTCCACGTCGCCGTCAGCCGCAATGGGAAAAGCTGCAAGCTCCGGCAATGGCGCGCAAGTATTTGCGAGCAACTGCTCGAGCTGCCATCAAGCGAAAGGGCAGGGCATTCCGCAGACGTTTCCGCCCCTGGCGAAAAACCCGGTCGTGACCGGCAACCCCACGCAGGTCATTCACATTGTCGAGTACGGATTGAACGGAAAAATTTCAGCCCTCGGCAAACCGTATAATGGCTCGATGCCTGCGTGGAAGGGAAATCTCAGCGAGAGCGACATCGCTTCGGTCATCACGTACATTCGCTCGTCGTGGGGAAATAGCGCGAGCGCGGTAACTCCGTCGCAGGTCACGGCAGTTCACAAATAGCCGAAGAATCGAAGCTGCCGAAAAGAAAAACCGGCGGTGCGCGTAGCTGTTACAAGAAGAACGGCGCTCCGAAGGCGGCGTATGCAACGCGAAAACTCGCCGAGCGCGCCATTCCGCGCACCAGCACCGGCCTCGCAGCGTACGCATGCACGGAGCATGGCTGGCACTTGGGCCACTGACTATTATGCCGCCGCTTGAAAACCGTTTTCGAATAACCTCGCGACGTATGCGAACATGTGCGGATCGATGCGCTGCAGCCGTTCGCGTGTGGCGCGGGGCCAAAACGATCGCGCATCATTCGCTTCGACGTATGCGCGCATGCTTTCGGCGAAATACTCATCCAATGCCGTCGCGGCGTACGGCGTGACGAAGGTGCTCGCTGCCGCGAACAGGCGCCGCAGTTCGGGATCGACGCTGGAACGGTAAACGCCGCCGCCAAGCGCGCAGTCCAGCGCGTGTCCGAACTCGTGGGCAACGGTCATTGCGCTGCGCGAACGCAGGTACATCGAGCGTTCTTCGACGACGAACAGCCCCGCGGGGGGCGCCGGCCAGCGGTCCACGTCGATTCCCAGCCGGCGCAGCGCGGGCGATGCTTCCGAATAGGGTTCGGCGCGGGTTAGCGCCACGATGCGGATGCCCCGCTCGCGCGCGAACGCGAGGGCTGGCGCGCCGAATTTCACCAGGGTGCGAACGATCGTGCCGCGGGTGTTCGGCGCCATCGTTGCGCGCGGTTCAAGCAGGGCCGAGGCGATCGTCGCGGTCGTAAAGTCCATCCGAACGACTCTGCGGCGCGGGCGTTGCGCCGCTATGTCCGCGGCATTGCGCCGAAACGACCGCCTCCGGGCGGGAGCACGGATGCGCTTCCCGAAGGCACGCGGATGCTAGTCGAAACGTTCGCATCGATCGATCCGCACGCGCGAATTGCCGCCGCCGTTCTGCGACTGCTCTTCGGTGAGGCGTATGCGCGCACGTTTGCAATCCGACTCTGGGACGGTACCGAAATTCCGGGCGAAGAACGAACGGATTTCACGCTGCTCGTCAATACGCCCGGCGCCATTCGCAGCGCATTCAGTCCGCCGGTAGATCTTAACGCAGGGCGCGCGTTCGCGGCCGGGCTACTGGAATGCGAAGGCGACATGGAAGCTGCGGTCGATGCGATGTACGTCGCACTCAATCGCTTTTCGAAAACCTCGATTCCGCGGATGCTTACGCTGCTCGCGCGCCTTCCGAAAGAACAGCTCTCGCCGCTGCAGGAAGCGCATTTGAACGGGCGTCTGCATTCGCGCGAACGCGATCGTCAAGCAATCGGATTTCACTACGATCAGCCGGTCGAGTTCTATCGAACCTTCCTCGACCGCAATCTGGTGTATTCGTGTGCGTATTACGATGACGGCGTCGACACGCTCGACGATGCGCAGACGGCGAAAATCGATCACATTCTGCGCAAATTACGGCTGGCGCCGGGTGAAACGCTGCTAGACATCGGCTGCGGATGGGGCGCGCTTGTCGTGCGCGCCGCGCAGCGCTACGGTGCCGAGGTTCTGGGCGTAACCTTGAGCAAGACGCAGCACGACGAAGCGCGCAAACGCATCGCCGACGCTGGGCTCGAAAAGCACGCGCGCGTCGAATTGTGGGACTATCGCGAATTGCCGAAGACGCTGTTCGACAAGATCGTCAGCGTCGGAATGTTCGAACATGTCGGCCGTTCGAAGCTGCCCGAATATTTCCGAACCGCGTTCTGCCTGCTGCGCCCCGGCGGATTGTTTCTCAATCACGGCATAGCCGATGAAAGCGCCGGGCGGCGCGGTGGCCGTTCGAGCGGATTCATAGAGCGATTCGTATTTCCCGACGGCGAACTCGTCGCGGTGTCCGACGCCCTGCTCGTCGCCGAAAAAGCCGGCTTTGAAATTCGCGACGTCGAGAATTTGCGCGAGCATTACGCGCGCACGCTGCGTGCGTGGGTAGCCAATCTCGAGCGGCACCGCGATTCGGCAGTCGCGGCAGCGGGGGAACAGGCGTATCGCACGTGGCGGCTCTACATGGCCGGGAGCGCGCAGGGATTTCGCATTGGCCGCATCGGCTTATTTCAGTCGCTGCTGGCAAAGCCGCGGTCCGATGGGAGCGTTGATATTCCGGCTACGCGCCGGGAGCTATACTCCTAGCCGCTGCGCAATTGATGCAACGGCCATGCAGGCTCACGAGCACTTCGCTTACTTCAAGTCCATGGCTCGCCGCAAGATCGCCGATCACGCGCTCCGAGATCTGATAGTTGATGTCTTGCACGTTCCCGCAAGCGTCGCAGCGGAAGTGCGCGTGCGCGTCGCCGGCCGGTTCGTAGTACGCGCTATCGGCGCCCGGAAGCAAAATTTCCGCGATTAACCCCAGCTCGCGAAGCCGAGCGAGGGCTCGATACACGGTCGTGAAGCCGATACCCGGCTGCCGGGAGCTTGAGAGGGCGTGCACGTCGGCCATTGCAAGGTGCGTGCCGCGCCCCTGCTCTTTCACGATGTCGTAGACGAGTTGGTAGTTTTTCGCCAGCCGCGGCTCGGGCCGCGCGTTCATGGTCACAATGCGGTCATTGTACCATTTTAGTGTGGGGTTGCTACCATGCGCTCGGCTTGATCCTTGGTCAGCTCTCGCTCGTAGCGATCGGTATTGGGCTGTTGAAGCCGGCCCTCTTGAAGCGTGCCCGCATCGACCGGCGCGAAGCCGCAGTCCTCGATGAGCTGCGCGACCGTCTGTTTGGCTACCGGGTCGTCGCCGCAGTAAAATATCGCGATGCCCTTGCCGCTTTCGGAGAGCAGCCGTTCCGCGTGCAGGGTATTGAACGCCTTTACGACCGTCGCCGACGGCATTTTGCGCGCGATGATTTCGCTCGACGACTCGTTGGCTGGCAATTCTTGCAGCGTGAAATCGGGGTTATAGGGATTGGTCGTGTCGATGATGACCTTGCCGGAAATGTCCCCGGCTTTCCCGAGTGCGTCATCGACCGTCGTCCACGGAGGCGAAAAGATGATGACCTCGGCGCAGAGGACGGCGTCATAAGGGCTCGCCGCCTTGGAGTCGTTGCCCGCCTTCTCCGCGAGCTGCTCGAGCTTCGATTCGTCGTGCGAATAGCTGAAATAGAGCTGGTGCCCTTTGCGCGCGAGCAATTCGCCAATATTGCCGCCGATATGGCCGGAGCCGATTATTCCAATATGCATATCCGCTTTGTACCCAGAGAGCGCAGCGCAAACTCCGGCGGCAGTGGGCCGGCTCCGAGGTAAATGGCTCCTATAAAAGCGCAGTTCCCGGAAGAACAGTCTGACAACGGGGCGTTCGTGCGTCAGAAAGATGCCTTCAGCGGCTGGGTGACCGCCGATGGAAAATCCGGCTTTCCCGCCGAAACGGGACGCTACCATCTGTCCGTCTCTCTCGCATGCCCGTGGGGCCCATCGTACGATCATCGTTCGCGCCCTCAAGCGCCTCGAAACGGCGATCGGCATGACGGTCGTCGACCCAATCCGCGACGAGCGCGGCTGGGCATTTCGCGAAGGCGACGGCTTCTCGAGCGATCCCGTCGACGGTTTCAGCTTTTTGAGCGAAGCTTACGCGGCAACCGACCCCGGATACCGTGGCCGCGTTACGGTTCCCGTACTTTGGGACAAGAAAACCGGACGTATCGTGAGCAACTCGGATGACGACATCATGCGGATGTTCGAACTGCAGTTCGATGCGTTTGCAGCGAACGATCTCGATTTCAACCCGCTGTTACTGCGCGACCAGATCGACGCGTTGAACGAAACGATCTATGAAACGGTCAACGACGGCGTCTATCGAGCCGGATTCGCTACGTCGCAGGACGCGTACGAGCGCGCGGCCTTTCGCGTGTTCGAAACGTTGGACGCACTCGACGAACGCCTTGCTTCGAGCCGGTATCTTTTCGGCGCGCAGCCGGTCGAAACGGACTGGCGGCTCTTCGTGACGCTCGTTCGCTTTGACGCGGTCTACTACGGGCATTTCAAGTGCAATCTGCGGCGAATCGCGGACTATCCGAATCTATCGGGGTATCTCCGCGACTTGTATCAGTTTAGAAACGTCAGCGGTACGGTGAACTTCGATCACATTAAACGTCATTATTACGCTACGCACGACGACATCAATCCAACACGCATCGTGCCGATCGGTCCGCTGCACGATCTCTCCGCGCCCCACGGCCGCGAGAGGTTAAGCGGCTAACGTGCGTTGGGCGAGAGATTCGAGGCGACATCGCGATAGAGGTGACGCATCGCGTCGACGACGAGCGAGCCCACCCGAAAAATGCCGTCGCCGGAGAACCGAATCGCCGTCCATGCAACCGACTCATGACGCTGCACGAGCAAGTACGCATCGTTCCCTTCGGAGTAAATAGCAAACTGGTCCGACTCCGCCACCAACTGCATAGTGGAAAGCGCCGTCTTATCGACGCGTTCAATAAAATCCATCCCCTCACGTTCTGCACCCCCCGCCACATTGTCATCCTCAGCTCCCCAGTTTGTCATCCTGAGCTTCCCAAGTTGTCATCCTAGGGTGGACCCCATTTTGTAGAGTTTTCTAGGCCCGAAGGGCCGGTGAAAACGAAAGGACCATAAT
>JALYTZ010000079.1 GCA_030854025.1 Vulcanimicrobiota bacterium | reverse complement strand
CGCACCATCGCTTCGCCGACGATCGCCGCGGCGGGAACGACGCAGACGTCGCTACGCACGATCGTCGCCGGAGCCGCGCTTTTGTCGTGAAGGTTTACCGACGGCAGCGCCTTCATCAGCGTCGGGATCGGCTTGACGGACACGCGGAGAACGATCGTTTGTCCGTTGCTCATACCGCCTTCGATCCCTCCGGCGCGATTGCTCGTGCGAACTACGGTTTCTTCCTCCAGCGCGAACGTGTCGTGGGCTGACGAGCCCGGCAGCGCAGCCACATCCGCGCCGAGTCCTACTTCTACCGCCTTCACCGTCTGCATCCCCATAAGCGCACCGGCCAAGATGCCGTCCAGACGCGTGTCCGGCTGACGGTTGCTCCCGATGCCCGCGGGCACTCCCGCTACGCGCACGACGTACTGACCGCCGAGCGTGTCGCCGGCCGCTTTGGCCTCATCGATCGATGCAATCATGCGCGCCTCGGCGGCTTTGTCCGGGCAACGAACTTCGCTGGCCTCCACATCTTCTTGCGAAACTGAATCGAGTATGGGCGCTTCGACCGAGCCGATCCGGTTCACGTACGACTGCGTGGTGATTCCGAGCGCTTCGAGAAACTGCGCGCAAATCGCGCCGAGCGCGACTCGCATGGCCGTTTCGCGTGCGCTCGCCCGTTCGAGCACGTTGCGCAAGTCGCGCTGGCGGTATTTCAATGCGCCGGCGTAATCCGCATGACCGGGCCGCGGGTTGGTAAGCGGCTTCCCCCCGCCGGTGAGAGGGTCCATCAAGGCGCGCACGTTCTCGAAGTCGCGATTACGGATTGCAATCGCGATCGGCGAACCGAGTGTTTCCGAGCCCCGGACGCCGGCGAGTAACTCGACCCGATCGCGCTCGATTTTCATGCGTGCGCCGCGCCCGTACCCGCCTTGCCTGCGCGCCAAGGTTGCATCGATCGCCTCGATGTCCAGCCGTACGTGCGCGGGGATGCCGTCGAGAATTCCGACCAGCGCCGGGCCGTGCGATTCGCCGGCGGTAAGATACCTGAACACGCCGATACCTTAAACTCGCGCGAACGGACGGCCTTGTGAACGGCGCCGAACGTTAACGTTGTGTATAGTAGGGACTAAGTCGGAGGCGCTCGACGACCCGGCCGATATGATACGCGCGACCGGTGGCAGTTGGCCGCCGCAAAAAAAACAGCCGCTCATCCATGGAAGGATTTCGTTTTCGTGCGCAAAGCAATCGCGATTGCCGCCCTCATTTCAGCCACCCTGGCACCTGCCGCCGTCCTGGCGAACACCGTCGAAGCGTCATTGATTCCCGACGGCACGTACATCGTAAAAGTCGAAAGAGTGCCCGACAGCCAGCACCTCGTCGTAAAGATGGACAACGGCATCGAAACGACGCTGGGCGCAAAAGGCAGCGTCAACTTCAGCAAAGTCAAGCCGAACGATTCGGTCAAGCTCTCCGTAACCGGCGGAAAAGTCCCCGTCTACGTCGTCCAGTAACGCGCTTGGCGGCTACACGAGTCACATCGTTTAGCCGCCCTCGCCGCGGGTACGACAGCGGCATGGCGACAACAAATCGATTAGACAATTTCACCGTTGCGATCCTCTGCACTGACGGTGTCGAACAAGTAGAAATGACCGAACCGCGCAAGGCGCTCGATGCGGCCGGTGCGCGAACCGTTCTGGTTTCCCCTAAATCTGATTCAATCCAGGGCTGGAATCACGATGAACGCGGCGACCGATTCCCGGTGGACCGCCAACTTGATGCAGCTGATCCGGCAATGTTCGACGCTCTGGTGCTGCCGGGCGGCGTTCAAAATCCCGACTACATGCGCCTGAATCCGAAAACCGTGCAGTTTGTGAAGGCGTTTTTCGATGCGGGCAAACCCGTCGCGGCCATCTGCCACGGCCCGTGGATGCTCGCTGAAGCGGATGTAGTACGCGGGAAGCGCATGACGTCGTGGCCTTCGCTGCAAACCGACCTGCGCAACGCCGGCGCAACCTGGGCCGACGAAGAAGTTGTCGAAAGCGAAAACCTCGTGACCAGCCGAAAACCGGCCGACATTCCCGCGTTCAATCAAAAGATGATCGAACTCTTCGAGCAGTCTGTCCCGCGAGGCCAGAAAGCTCCCGCATAGCGTTGCGCAGGCTCCTTACTGATTAATGCTCGTCGGTAACGGAGTGTTTGGGTATAGAACGTGCGGCGTGATGAGAAAGACGATCTCATCACGCTGGTGCGTATGCTGCCGGTTTTGGAAGATCTTCCCAAAGATCGGAATGTTCGCGAGGCCCGGCAGCTTGGTGACGGTATCGGAATCGATATCGCGCAGCAGTCCGCCTAACACGATCGTTTCGTTGTCTTTTACGCGCAGCGTCGAATCGAGTTTGCGATTTGCCAGCACGGGATAGCCGCCGACAAAATCCTGGATGGCACTGTATTCGGGGTGCATTTCTGCGGTTACGCTTCCGTCCGAACCAATCGTCGGCGTGAGCCGCAGCTTCACGCCGATGTCGACGAAGTTCACTTCCTGGCCTCCGACGCGAGCGTCGTAGTACACGACCGGGTAGGTCTGACCGATCAGCAGATCTGCCTCCTTATTATTCAGCGTCACGAGTTTCGGCGTAGCGAGAATCTGGGCCCGGCCTTGACTCACCATGGCATTGAGACGCGCGTTGATTTGTACTGACGCCTTTGAAAACGCATAGGTGGCCGCGCCGCTGACCGGTTGCACTGAAAAATCGTATCCGCCGAATTGTATTCCGACATCGCTCTGTTCGTTGACGGGCTGCAAATCGGCCACACGCACTTCGAACAGTACTTGCGGGCTCGGTACGTCAAGACTCTTGATGAAATTTTTGGCATTGGCTTGAACTTCGGCGTTTCCGCTCACGACGATGGCGTTTTGGGCATCGTCAGCAACGTACGAAGCGTCGGGAAGCACGCCTTTGAGCTCCGCCGCAATCGCCGTCGGGCGCAGGTATCGCAAAGCGTACGCGTGCGCAATGCTACCCGAAGATGCGCTTCCGTATACGGGTGCGTCGAGCGCCGCGACGAGTCTGCGAGCACGGTCGATCGTCTGCTGGTCCCCGGTGACGATGAGCGAAGCGGTGCGCTTGTCGGGGACGATGACCGTTCCGACCGGCAGACC
>JALYTZ010000207.1 GCA_030854025.1 Vulcanimicrobiota bacterium | reverse complement strand
CATCAGAACGTCACCACGGGCGCGTTCTGCGCTCCGGGATTCGCCTGAAAGTACGTTTTTTGCGCGAACTTCGATCCGAACATGCCGGCCACAAAGACGGTCGGGAACGTGTTACGCCGCGTATTGAACGACTGCGCTACCTCGTTATACCGGCGTCGCTCGACGGCGATCCGATTCTCCGTACCCTCGAGCTGGCTCTGCAGCGTGAGGAAGTTCTGATTTGCTTTAAGATCGGGATAACGCTCGACGACGACCAGCAGTCGCGAGAGTGCCGAGCCCAGCGAATCTTGCGCTTTTTGATACTGCGCGAGTGCGGCCGGATCGCTCGTCGCGCTTTGCAGAACCGACGGAGAGATGCTGCCGACGCTCGCGCGCGCTTGCGCGACCGCGACATACGTACTCTTCTCGAAGTTCGCCGCGCCTTTGACCGTCGCGACCAAATTCGGTACGAGGTCGGCGCGTCGCTGATAGACGTTCTGCACTTGACCCCATTGCGCGCTCACTGCCTGATCGGCCGCAACTAATCCGTTGTACGTCGATGCGATCCACACCAGGAGCAGCACGACCACGACGACGATGACGATGATGCCGGTATAGGAACGATTGGGCTGGGGACGATAGGCGTTCTGCATGCTGCTCCCTACCGCTGAGTCGCAGCCGGTGTTTCGAATGCGGCGGCTCCGGCTAGCGCTTTATACTTGGCGTAAATGAAGTAGTACGACGTTACGAGCGCGCTGATTGCGAAGCACAGCAGACCGTCGCCCAGAATTGCGGCGCCGCTTCCTTCGCGGACGAAATACCGCAAAGCGGCCCGGATGACGAAAGCCGCCAGCCACACCAACATCACTACCAGCGAAGGATCGACGAACATGACGCCGCGCCTATCGGTAAGGCGGACGTTGCTGTGGTGTCCGCGCACCCACCCGAGCGGCATCCCGAGCAGCACGCCGATTATTACGGTCAGCGCGATTTGCCAAGCGAGCAACGGGCTCATCAGCTGCGAGCCGTAGATGCTGAATGCGGAAATCGCCAATAAAATAATCGGCGCGAGCCACAAGCGCGTAACGCTGATCTTCTGCGGTCGCGAGTTGCGCCAAATAAGCAGTGCCGCGACCACGACGTAGATGCCGATCGTATCGGTAAACGGCGGCTGAGCAGGTGCGTGCATTCAATCTCCTTGCAGCTTCAGTCGGAAAGTAAACGACAAAGGGAGCGCATCCATGATGCGCTCCCTCCTGATTCGCCCTTGCGGGAACGAGTTACTTGATTTCGACCTTTGCGCCGGCTTCCTCGAGCTTCTTCTTGACGCTCTCGGCTTCGTCTTTGCTGACGCCTTCTTTGACGGCCTTAGGCGCGCTCTCGACGAAGGTCTTCGCTTCGGTCAGACCGAGGCTCGTGATTTCGCGAACGGCTTTGATGACCTTGATCTTCTCCGCGCCCGCCTCCGCGAGGACGACGTCGAATTCGGTTTTTTCAGCAGCCGGTGCGGCTGCGGCGCCTGCACCGCCCGGAGCCATCATCATGGCCGGAGCGGCGGCGGACACGCCATATCTTTCTTCGAGCTGCTTGACGAGGTCCGAGAGCTCGAGAACGGTGAGTTTATCGATCTGGTCGATGAGTTCGGCTAGTGCCATGGTACGTGAACCTTTCCTTTAGGCGTTCGAACCCGCGGCTTCTTTTTGCTCGCGGACGGCGGTGAGTACGCGGACGAGTCCGCTTTGATTGCCCGACAGGACGGTAACGAGTCCACGGAGCGGGCTGGCGAGCGAACCGATCATTCGGGAGATCAGCTCGATCTTCGGGGGTAACGCGGCAAGGGCGTTGACCCGCGCCGCATCGACGATTTTCCCGTCGATGTAGGCGGCTTTGATTTGCAGCGCTTTATTGTCGTCGGAAAACGTTTTGAGCGCTTTGGCCGGCGCCACGGGATCTTCGCCCGCAAAGACGACGCCGGTTGGGCCGGCGAGAAATTGTTCCACCTGCTTTGCCAGCTCGTCACCCGCGGCAATCGAGAACAGCGTGTTCTTTACGACGGCGTACGTGCTGCCGTCTTTCCGCAGTTCGCCGCGAAGTTTGGTCGTTGCTTCGACGGTAAGGCCAGAGTAATTGGTGAAGAACAGATTGGCCGACTTGTCGAGTCGCTCTTTGAGTTCCGCAACGGCGGTTTCTTTTTTAGCGGTTGGCATTGACTGTTGTCCTTAAAATAGAAAAGCGCTCCATCCATCCGGGGAGCGCTTCACGAACATTTTTCCAGCGGTGGCCGATCGACAGCATTCGGTCGGGCCGATAAAAATCTCGCGGTGCGTCCTCGGTAGGCGTCCTTCGCAATGAAGGTTTGAGGCCGGCTGGCCGCCCACGGTCTTCGGAGCCGTCGCTTATAGTATCAGACGATAGGGTCCCGCGGCAAGCGCCTTTGCGGACCCTCTCTTGAATTATGCGTTCGTTTGCGGACGAACCCGGTTCGGATCGACCTTTACGCCCGGTCCCATGGTGCTGGCAATGGTGATGCTGCGCAGGTAGGTACCCTTGGCTGCAGCCGGCTTTGCGCGAATGATCGCGTCGAGCAGCGCTTCCATATTTTCGGCAAGCTGTTCCTGACCGAAGCTGACCTTGCCGACGATGGTGTGCACGATCCCGGTCTTGTCCAGACGGTACTCGACTTTTCCGCCCTTGATATCTTTGACGGCCGAGCCGATGTTCGCGGAGACGGTTCCGGATTTCGGATTAGGCATCTTTTGCGCGAGAACTCGGCCCAGCTCTTTGCCGACCGCCGCCATCATATCGGGCGTCGCCACGGCAACGTCGAATTCCGTAAACCCGGCCTTTACCTTGTCGATTAGATCCTGTTCGCCGACGAGGTCGGCGCCCGCAGCTTCCGCTTCGCGAGCCTTGTCGCCCTTCGCGAACGCAATGACCCGCACGGTGCGTCCGGTGCCGTGTGGTAACAGGACGGTGCCGCGCACGTTCTGATCGCTCTTTTTCGGGTCGACGCCTAGGCGAATGTGGGCTTCGACCGTTTCGTCGAATTTAGCGCTCGCGTTCTTCTTCACGATCGAAATCGCTTCGCTCGAATCAAACTGCTGTTTTCCGTCGTAGCTCTGCGCTGCAGTGCGGAAACGCTTGCCATGAATGCGCGCCATTATGCTTCCACCTCGACGCCCATCGAACGCGCAGTACCGGCAATGATGCGTTTGGCCATAGTCATATCGTTCGCATTGATGTCCGGCATCTTCGTTTTCGCAATCTCTTCGAGCTGCGCTTGGCTCAACTTGCCGACTTTATTGCGATTGGGTTCCTTCGAACCGGACTCGATTTTCAACGCCTGCTTGATGAGGAACGACGCCGGAGGCGTCTTCGTGATGAATGTGAACGTGCGATCGTCGAAAACGGTGATTTCCACCGGGATGATCATGCCCGCTTGCGAGGCCGTGCGTTCGTTGTACTGCTTGCAAAAATCCATGATGTTCAAGCTGTACGGACCGAGCGCCGGACCGATCGGCGGAGCCGGCGTCGCTTTACCGGCGGGAATTTGCAGACCGATTTTGCCCACGATTTTTTTAGCCACTGCTATCTCCTAACGAAGCGAATGCTTCTTCCCCCAAGTGATTGACCTCCGAACGCGGGGGTTGTCGTTCGGCAGAAAAACTACACTTTTTCGATCTGATAGAACTCGAGTTCGACCGGTGTTTCGCGGCCGAAGATCGAGATGAGCGCGCGCACCTTTTCTTTTTCAGGCGCGATTTCGTCGACGATACCCGTGAAGTCGAAGAAAGGGCCCGAAGTGACTTTGACGCGGTCGCCTTTGGTGAAATCGATCTTGAGCTTGGGCGTCTCGATGCCCATCTGCTTGAGGATCGTTTTTACTTCTTTATCCTGCAGCGGCACCGGCTTCTCGCCGGCGCCCGGGCTGCCGACGAATCCCGTCACGCCCGACGTGTTGCGCACCACGTACCACGACTGATCGTCCATGTCCATTTCGACCAGTACGTAGCCGGGAAATACTTTTTTCGGCGTAATTTTGCGCTTGCCGTCTTTGAACTCGACTTCGTCTTCCATGGGAACGAGGACGCGAAAAATCTTGTCCTGCATGTTCATCGAATGGATGCGCCGTTCGAGATTGGCCTTGACCTTGTT
>JALYTZ010000023.1 GCA_030854025.1 Vulcanimicrobiota bacterium | reverse complement strand
GTCGCCGAACAGGCGCCCTTCGCGCCGTTCGTACAAAACGGCGAAGCATACGTGCCGCTCGACGAACTACTGCACGGGCTGGACCTGGCGCCGAAACGGGACGGCGGCGAGACGGTTCTGCAGCCGCAGCTCGCGTCGATCGACGTGCGCACCAGCGGCGCGGGCGCCAAAGTGATCGCGCACGCGGGTGTTCCGCTCGATGCGCGCGTGGTAATGGATTCAGACGGCAAACTCGTCGTTGCGTTCGACGGCGTCGGCAGCACGCTCGAGCGCTCGCGGCGCGTTGATGCCAACGGGTTGCGTCAAATCGATATCTCGACGCAAGGCACGGTGAGCGATCCGCGCACGCTCGTCACGCTGATTCTCGCGCCCGGCACTAAGCACGGGCCGCCCTCAACCGACGATCAGCGCGATTTCACGATCGGCTTCAACGGCGCGTCGGCCGGACTCGCGCAGACGCAGCCGCAAGCGGCGCAAACGTCCGCGTCGTCCTCACCGAACCAGGCGACCGTCACTGCCGTCGACGGATCGAACACATCGGCGGGCTATCAAGTGCACATTGCCGTGAGCGGTAACGCTTCGTACGAATGGCACCGTTTGCGTCCGCCCGATAATCGCTGGTACGTCGACATTCAAAATGCCGACCTCGGTATGCCGGCGGGCGATCGGAGCGGAGGCGGCCCGGTCAGCGCGATTCGCACGCATCAATCGGCCGACGGCGCGGTTCGCGTCGCGCTCTCGCTCAGCGACTACGACACGGTTGACGTTGCGCCGAGTGCGACCGGCCTGACGATTACGGTGTCCAATGCCGTTGCCGACGTAAGCGACGCGGTAAAGAGCGGCTCCGGCAGCATCGGCAGCGACGCGGTCGCGAATGCGCCCGTCGAGCCGCAGGACAATCAGTGGAAATTTGGACGCAAGCCCGAACCGGCCGCACCTCCGTACGCCGCGCAGAACAAGCGATTGATCGTCATCGACCCGGGCCACGGCGGCTCCGATCCGGGCACGCTGCATGGCGGGCTCGCTGAAAAAAACCTCAACCTCGATATGTCGAAGCGTTTGCGTACGCTGCTGATTGCGCGCGGCTGGCAAGTCATGATGACGCGCGATACCGACAAGGATGTTTACGGACCGTATGCAGAGGCGCGGCCCGAGTTGCAGGCACGCGTCGATGTCGCCAACAATGCCGGCGCGCGTATGTTCGTTTCGATTCACGTCAACGGTTTTATGAATGCCGGCCCGCGCGGCGTAACGACGTACTATTCCAAACCCATCGATGTGCCGCTCGCCGCCGACGTACAGCACCGCCTGGCTGCGGATCTGGGCACCGCCGACGATGGCATCGTCAAAGGCAAGCTTTACGTGACGCTGCATTCCAGCATGCCGGCAATTTTAGTCGAGACGGCGTTCCTCACCAATCCGGGCGACTACGCACGCCTCAATTCGCCGGAATGGCGGCAAAAAGTTGCGCAAGCCATTGCCGACGGTATCGGCGACTATGCCGGGTCGGCACCCGGAAACGCACAAACCAGCGGCCAGTAGTGCTCGGCCTTTTCGATTCCGGTCTGGGCGGCCTGACGGTGCTGCGACGCGTGCGTCAGCAGCTTCCCGAACACGACGTGCTGTTCTTCGCAGACCAGGCGCACGTGCCGTACGGCGATCGCAGCCCGGAGGAGCTGACGCGATTACTCCGTCACAATCTCGGTTGGCTCGATTCGCAAGGCGTCGATGCGGTAATCATGGCATGCAACACGTCCTGCGCGGTTGCGGACCGTGCGGGCTGGCCGCCCACCCGCGCGATCGTGCTCGATCTGATCGAATCGGCAGCGATTGCAGTACAACGCGCCGGTTATGAACAAATCGGCGTTGTCGCGACGGCCGCAACGGCGCACAGCGGCTCGTACGGACGTCAAATATGTCTGCGAGTTCCGGGCGCGCACGTCACCGAAATCGGTGCGCCGAAACTCGTGCCGCTCGTCGAAGCCGGCAGACTCGACGGTCCCGAGCCGCGCGCCGCAGTCCAGGAATACTGCGCGCAGCTGCCGCCGGATTTGGACGCGATTGTTCTGGCGTGCACGCACTATCCGATGCTCGACGCGCACTTCGCTTCGGCGCTTGGAAAAAACGTCGCGCGCATCGACCCCGCGATCGTTCAGGCGGAGCGAGCCGTGCAGCTCGTTCGCGAGCGGGGTTTCAAATCCGGCAGCGGCCGCACGCGCTTCGTTACAAACGGCGACGTCGACGCTTTTCGACGCAATGTTGCCAACATACTAAACATAGCTGACCCATTGGCGGAAAGCCTCGAACCGCTGGCGCTCTAGCTGCAGAGGAGCGGCTTGCTCGGTGCCGTAATGCCTAGGCTATTCTGCAATTCTTCGAGGAGCTCTAATGAACATCGCACGCTACGCGCTGACCGCGCTCGCCTTGGCCGCGACGACCGGTTTTGCGCTCGCCACGCCGAATACGATGCACCGCATGCACAACAGCATGGCAAAGACCACGCTGAACATCAACATGGGCGAACAGAACAAGTCCAAGCAAAACGGCACGGCAATGCTGAAACAGCAAGGCGCCAACATCATGGTCAAAGTTAGCGTCTACAACGAACCCAAAGGCGCTTCCGAGATGGCGCACATTCACAAGGGGACCTGTCAGAAGCTCAACCCGACGCCGTACAAGCCGCTGAAGAACGTAATGAACGGAACCTCGACGTCGACGATCACGGGTATGACGATCGACCAGCTCAAGGACGGACACTACGCCGTCAACGTGCATGACGCGAAGAACCCCAAGCGCTACGTTTCCTGCGGCAACATTTAACC
>JALYTZ010000276.1 GCA_030854025.1 Vulcanimicrobiota bacterium | reverse complement strand
CGCCGGTGCCGGTCGAGCGCTCGCCACGAGATGAAATTGCCGACGCGCTCGGGCGGCTTCGCGCGACGCGCGAGCGACGCGACGTGCTGGCATTGCGGGGCCTGCTCTGGCGGTCGGTCGGCGCCGGCGAAGGCGAAACGCTCGACGACGCGCTGCGCCGGCCCGCTGCGAAGGATCCGCTCGTTCGAACGCTGCTTCGTTCGGCGGAACACGCTGCATTTGCAAATGACGAACATTTTCAACCGTTAGTACACGACCTCATCGACGCGACGGAGCGATATTTGCAGTGAACGCGACTCGACGACCGCAAGACCTCATCGATGCTCTCGCCAAGACGATCGTCGGACAAGCGGCGACGGTGGAGGCGCTCGTGCTTGGACTCATCGCCGGCGGCCACGTGCTGCTCGAAGGGCCGCCCGGACTTGCGAAAACGTTGGCGTGCCGCGCGCTGGCCGCCGCGCTCGACGGCGACTTTAAGCGCGTTCAGTTTACGCCCGACCTGCTGCCCGCGGACATCGTCGGCACGCGCATCTTCGATCAGCGAAGCGGCGCGTTCGCAACCGTATTCGGCCCGATCTTTGCGAACGTCGTTCTCGCGGACGAAGTGAATCGGGCCCCCGCGAAGGTGCAGTCGGCGCTGCTCGAAGCGATGCAGGAGCGCCAAGTCACGATCGGACCGCAGAGCCATCCGCTGCCCGATCCGTTCATCGTGCTGGCGACGATGAACCCGCTCGACGCCGACGGAACCTACGCGCTGCCGTTCGCGCAGATGGATCGCTTTCTGCTCAAAGTCAATCTCGCATATCCCACGCGCGAAGAAGAAGCAGAAATTCTGGAGCGGTTTGCAATGGGCGAGCCCGAGTTCGCGCGTTCGGCGGCTTCGCTCGACGACGTGCGCGCGTGGCGTTCGCAGGCGCACGCGGTGCACGTCGACCCAAAAATCAAACGCTACATCGTCGACTTGGTCGCGAGCACGCGCGAGAGCGGCGATCCGCTCGTGGATCACGGCGCGAGCCCGCGCGCGAGTTTGGCGCTGGCATTTCTGGCCCGCGCAAAGGCGCTGATCGATGAGCGCGCCTTCGTGCTGCCGGACGACGTGCGCGCCGTTGCACCCGCCGTGCTGCGCCATCGGATCGCCTTCAACTACCGAATCGTCACCGAACGCGTGAGTCCCGAAGCGATCGTCGGGCGGCTGATCGCTGCCGTCAAGGCGCCGTGAACGATCTGCGGACCGCGCTCTTACGCGGACGCAATCGTCCGCGCAGCGCCGGTTCCGGCTCGCCCACGACCTTTCGCGGCGACGGCTACGAATTCGTGGAACTGCGTGAGTACGTCACCGGTGACGACCCGCGCCGCATCGATTGGGCGTCGACCGCACGTACCGGCACGCTGCAGACACGCGTGGTGCTCGAAGACGTCGCGCTGACCCTGGCAGCGGTGGTCGACGCCTCGGCGTCGATGCGCGTCGGACGCAAACGGTCGCTCGCGGACGCCGCACTCGACGCGCTGCACGCCTGGTACGACGCCGCGCTCGCGGATGACCGTTGCGCGCGTGTAACCGATGACGGATTGGTTGCGCCGCTCGGGCTTCGCGGACGGCGCAGCGCGCACGCATGCGCCGCCGCTTCGCCCAGCGCATCGAACGATTTCGCCGGAGCGTTGACGATCGCGTATGCCGCGCTTCCACGAGGAACGGCCCTGCTCGCAATCGGTGATTTTTTCGATACCGGTCCCGAACATCACGCGCTCTTCGCGCAACTCGGATCGCGTTTCGACTGCACTGCGCTGGTTGCGCGTGACCCGTGGTTCGACGATTTTCCGCTCGCCGGGTTCGTGCGGGTGCGCGATGTGGAGAGCGGTGCCGCGCGCAGACTCTTCATAGGCAAGCGCGAGCGCGAACGTTATCGCGAGGCAACCGCCGAGCGGGAACGCGCGCTGCGCGAAACGCTGCGCGCGTCCAACTGGCGCACCGGCGTGCTGCGCGAAGAGGACGGCGCGCACTGCCTCTACGAGGCTTTTGCCCTGCGATGACCTTTGCGCATCCGCTGCGGCTCCTGCTCGCAATCGCGATCGTCGCTGCCTTCTATGCGATCTATCGCGTTCTCGAACGCCGGCAGACCGGGAACGAGATCGCATACTCCAACCTTCCGTTTCTGGTGGGCGCGACCGGCGGCGGGGCGCGGCAGCAAACGGCGCTCTTTGCCGGATGGCTGATTGCGATTGCATTGGCCGCAATCGCGTTCGGCGGTCCGCACGTTCGCGTGTGGGCGCCCGCGAAAGACGGCAGCGCGATTATCTGCGTCGATACGTCCGGTTCGATGGCTTCAACCGACGTTTCGCCGACACGCGCCGCGGCGGCAAGAGCGGCGGCCAAAGACTTTATCAACGCGGCGCCGGCCGGCATACAAATCGGAATCATCGCCTTCGCCACCAGCGCGGCCGTGATTGCTCCGCTGACGCGCGATCGCGCGGCGGCTCGGGCCGGCGTGGATGCGATTCCGCTGCCCAACGGCGCGACGGCAATCGGCGATGCGCTCGCGCTTGCCGGCCAAACCTTGCCGTCGAGAGGTCATCGCGTGGTCATTCTGATCACGGACGGAGTCAACAATCGCGGCGCCGACCCGCTTTCGGCCGCGCAGGCATTGGCAGGGATGCACGTTACGGTCTACGCCATCGGCATCGGAACCGACAGCGGCGCGATCGTTCCGGGAACCAATCAGGAGGCCGGGCTCGACGAAGACGCGCTGCGCTCGTACGCCGACGCAACCGGCGGGGCGTATGCGCGCGCCTCCGACGCCGCGCAGCTTCGCCAGGCGCTCGCGCGGCTCGGCCGAACCACGACGCTCGTGCACCGGACGGTCGACGCATCGTTTGCCGCCGCCGCCGCCGCCGCAGTGCTCATGCTCCTAACATTCCTAACCGGCTTCGCTCTAGGAAGATTTCCTTGATTGCCGATTGCATGGTATGGAGTTATAATATATACTATCGATATGGCAAAAATATCAATAGTAGTTCCGGATGAGGCGCTGGAGCTAATTGACTCGATCGCTGAAAACCGGAGTGCATTTATGGTAGCCGCATCGGTGCAAGCCGCAGAGCACGAGCGCCGCCTGGCTATTGACGCTGAAATCGCGCAGTCGTGCCGGGAAAACGTGAAGGTGGCGACCGCGATTGAATCGACGTTTGCGTCCACCCTGCGCGATGGCCTCGAATAGTTGCCTCCGATACGTCGCGGGCAAGTTTGGTCTGTGTCTTTGGACCCGACAATCGGAAGCGAGCAGGCAAAGATGCGCCCATGCGTTGTCGTTCAGCGCGACGCGGCCAATGAGACCTCGCCCGTAACGATTATCTGTCCTATCACAGATGCAAAAGGGTCAAGGGGTTCGATCATTCGCGTCGCGGTCTCCGAGGGTGAAGGCGGACTTACGAAGGACAGTGT
>JALYTZ010000198.1 GCA_030854025.1 Vulcanimicrobiota bacterium | reverse complement strand
CCACAGATGAATCGACCAAGGCGGCCCTAAACGCAGTGCGCCGTCGAGCCAGCCGACGTACCAATCCGGCTGTGCCGGTGAAGCGACCTGCCACGGTTTATACGGTCCGTACAGCCAAATCGGGTTGATCTGCACGAACGCGCCGAGGAGTGCGAGCATCCCGATCGTTCCAAAAGCCAAGGCCAGCGATTTTGCCGTATAGTTCGGAAATAGCGGCGAACCCACGACGTTGCCTTCGGTGCGGCCCGGTCCCGGGAACTGCGTGTGTTTCTGCCGCCATAGAATGGCCAGGTGCAATCCGATCGCACCGGCGATCACCGCCGGCAGCAGATACACGTGCGTTACGAAGAGCCGCGATCCAACCTGTTCGCTCGGAAATGCGCCGCCCAGCAGCAAAAAGGAAAGCCACGTTCCAGCAATCGGCACGGCGAGCAGCACCGAATCGGCGATGCGTAAGCCGGCGCCGCTGAGGGCGTCGTCGGGCAGTGAGTAGCCGGTGAATCCGGCGCCCATTGCCAGAATGAACAGCAAAACGCCGATCATCCAATTGATTTCGCGCGGCTTGCGGAAGGCGCCGGTAAAAAACACGCGGCCCATGTGCGTGATGATTCCGGCGATGAAGACGATTGCGGCCCAGTGATGGATTTGACGAATCAGCAAACCGGAATTGACTTCGAAGCTAAGGCGCAGCGCGGAAGCGTATGCCGTTGAAACCGATAGTCCGTCGAGCAGCGCGTACGGTCCCTGATAGACGACTTTGGTAGCTGCCGGATCAAAAAACAACGCGAGATAGGTTCCGGTGGCAACCAAGACCGCAAAGCAGTACACGTTGATTTCGCCGAGCATGAACGACCAGTGGTCGGGAAACGCTTTGCGCAGCGCGTGTTTGAGAAAACCGGCGGTTCCCAAACGATTGTCGAGCGCGAGGACCGCCTTGCGAATCACGACTATCCCCGTTCCCAGAAACCGGGACCAACCGGCACCGGATAGTCGCCGGTTGCGCGGAGGGTACCGTGTGAGTCGATCTCGAGCGGCAGTTGAGGAAGCGCGTGATCGGCCGGTCCGGCCAGAACCTCACCACCCGCGACGGCATTAAAAATTGACTGATGACACGGACACATGAGTTCGTGCGTCGCAGCGCGGTAGAGCGCGACCGGACAACCGGCATGCGTGCATACCTTTGAATAGGCGACGTATCCGTTCACGCTTTGTCCCAGACCGTCGGGCAGGCGAATGAGGACGGTCTGCGACTGCGCGTCGCCGATTGCGCCTTCCGGAAACACCGTGACAATCGAATCGACGTTCAACGAGTCTTTCGTCATCGCTTCACCGTTCTCGCGCACGAGCCGCACGCCCGGCCGCCATTTCGTTCTGAAAAGCGTCCCGGCAGGAGCCGGGCCGAGCGAACCCGCCGGGAAAATCGTTGCGATCCCGAAGAATCCGAGCGCCGTGATCAGCAAGCGCGTGAGCATCGAACTGCGCGTCAGCTCTCGCTCTCCTTGGCGCAGTTCTTTAACCGCTGCGGTTCGGTCGCCGGAATCCGACGGATAGTCGTCGCGCAAATCCACCACCTGTTCCGGCGGAATGACCCAGCGCGCCCATCCGAGCGCCGCGAGCATAAAACCCAGAACCGCAAGCGCGAGCGTCAATCCCAAAAATTGCGTGGTGAGGTGAAATCCGTAGGCCAGCATGAACAGGATGCTGCCGAGGATTGCAAGCAGCAGGGCCGCCGCGATCGGTTTTTCGTTCTGCTTGTTCATCGGATCAGGTAGATGCTTCCCCAGATGCCGACCCAGACAACGAACACGAAATGCCAGTAGTACATGATCGCTTCGGCAGCCGCTCGCCCGTTGGCGCGCATGGTGTTGCTGCGCAGCCCGAAGAATAGCGCACTCAGAAGCACGACGCCGGCCGTCACGTGGAGCACGTGAAAACCGGTCATGGCATAGAAGATCGAGCCGTACGCGTTGCTGGACATCGTAAACGTGTTTTTCGACCAGCCGTGCAGAGCGATCGCAATAAAGAAGACGCCGCAAACGATCGCCGCAAAAAGCCAGCCGTACGCGGCCTTCTGGCGCCCCCGGTCGAGTGCGCGGGTCATCAGAAACATCACCACGCTCGAAGCAAACAGCAGCGCCGTTCCAATCGACGATTCGACGAGATCGAGGTGTACGTCGGGAGGCGGCCATACGGCAGTTTGACTGCGAAGGTCGAAATAGGACGCGAAGAGCCCGGAGAAAAACATGAGTTCGGAGGCCAAAAAAAGCACGACCCCAAAAACGAGCGGGTGCGCTCGAATAGGTAATGCCCTCGGCGGATGACGCACGTACTCTCCTAACGTTTTGACGACCGGCTCACGTTTTTGTACCCGAAGAAATCGTTTTTTCCCTTGAAGTTGGGGTATGTAGCGCAGAGATGCAGATTTTCAATCCCGCGACCGTCCAGGGAGCGACACTTCGTGGGGACTGGATTGTCTTTTTAATTGCCGCGGCAGTCGTCGGGGCGGTTCTCTACGGGCTCATCATCGGACCGCTGATCGTTTGGCGCCGGCGCAGCGACGACGATCCCCTGCCGCCGCAGTTCAACAAAAATCAGAAGTGGAGCGTCGCGTACATCAGCATTCCGCTCCTCATCGTCATCGGACTCTTCTACGTGACCTACACGCGCGAAAAACGAGTCGAAGCGCTTGTACCCGCGCCGTACGCAATAGTCGACGTAACGGCGTTCCGATGGTCGTGGAGATTTCGCTACCCGCAAGCCGGAATCACGATCACCGGCACGCCGCGGGCCGACCCGTTGCTCGTGCTTCCGGTCGATCAAACAACGCAAGTCAACCTCTACGCGGCCGACGTGACCCACTCAATGTGGATACCGGCGTTCCTCTTCAAGCGCGATGCGATTCCCGGAATGGCGAATCATTTCGACTTTCGGCCGACCCGGACCGGCGAATTCCGCGGTCTATGCGCCCAGTATTGCGGACTCGATCACGCCCTCATGCATTTCAACGTAAAAGTCGTTTCAGACCAGACCTTCCAGCGTTGGCTCGGCAGCCATGGGAGCATAGCGCTTTGATCGAGTGGCTCACGACGACCGATCACAAAAAAATCGGCATTCTCTACATCGTCTGGACAGGTATCTTCTTCGGCATCGCCGGCGTGCTCGCAATGCTCATCCGAACGCAGCTCGTGCAACCCGACATGACGTTCCTCTCGCCGCATGCCTACAATCAAATCTTCACTCTCCACGGAACGGCGATGATCTTCCTGTTCGTCGCGCCCTTCGGCTTGGGAGGGCTCGCAAACTTTTTAGTGCCGCTGCAAATCGGCGCGCCCGACATGGCGTTTCCGCGGCTCAACGCCACCTCGCTTTGGATGTTCGTCTTCGGAGGGCTGACCGTCTTTAGCGGTGCGCTCGCTGACGGCGGCGCCGCGTCGGCCGGATGGACCGCCTATGCGCCGCTTTCGGAAATCCAGATTGCCGCGGGCGCCGGGCAAGATCTATGGATCATCGGGCTGCTGCTCGTGAGCATCTCTTCCATTCTCACGGCCATTAACATCACGACGACGATTTTTCTCTATCGCGCCCCCGGCATGACCATGTGGCGCATACCAATTTTTTCATGGGAAATGGTCGCAACGTCGCTTTTGATTTTGATGGCGTTTCCCCCGCTGGCGACGGTGCTCTCGATGCTGCTCATCGACCGGCATTTCGGCGGCCAATTTTTCGACCCGGTACACGGCGGAAATCCCATTCTGTACCAGCATCTGTTCTGGTTCTTCGGACACCCCGAAGTGTACGTGATGATTCTCCCGTATTTCGGGGTGATTACCGAAATCATCGCCGTCTTTTCACGCAAGCCGGT
The DNA here is from genome assembly GCA_030854025.1 of Vulcanimicrobiota bacterium. Taxonomy (GTDB): domain Bacteria; phylum Vulcanimicrobiota; class Vulcanimicrobiia; order Vulcanimicrobiales; family Vulcanimicrobiaceae; genus JALYTZ01. Next base: position 2,104 of record JALYTZ010000198.1, on the reverse strand, counting down.
GTTCGGGTACGTGGAACTCGTGCTCTCAGCGTTCGCCATTGCCGGTCTTTCGCTCGCGGTTTGGGCGCACCACATGTTCACCACCGGCGCCGTCGCCAACGGATTCTTCTCCGCGATGTCGTTTCTGATCGCGGTCCCGACGGGGGTAAAGTACTTTAACTGGATCGGTACGATGTGGAAAGGATCGATTCAATTCACGACCCCGATGCTCTTTGCCGTAGGTTTTTTGTTGAATTTCTTGATCGGCGGTATTACCGGCGTCATGGTCGCCTCACCGCCGATCGACTTTCACGTGCACGACAGCTATTTTCTCGTAAGCCACTTCCACTACGTTTTGGGCGGCGGAAGTCTGTTTGCAATCTTCGGCGCGCTCTTCTTCTGGTTTCCGAAAATGTTCGGCGTGAAGCTCGACGAGCGGCTTGGCAAGTGGTGCTTCTGGCTGACGTTCGTCGGTTTTAATGCGACGTTCTTTCCGATGCACTTTATGGGAATCGAAGGCATGCCGCGCCGCGTGTACACCTATGGCGCAATCGGCGATCTTCCGTGGCTGAATATGGTGGCGACGGTCGGAACGGCGATCATGGCGCTGGGCGTGATTATCTTTCTGGTCAACGTCGTGCTCTCGTCGATCGTGCACGAACCGGTAGGCGACGATCCATGGGGCGGATATACACTCGAGTGGGCGACCAGTTCGCCGCCGCCGGAATATAACTTCACATCGCTTCCGCCGATTCACTCGGAGCGTCCCGTCTTTGACGCGAACCATCCTGAACTGGCAAAACAGGCCGCAACGTGAGAACGTTCGTCGGCTTGTTCCTTTCATCGGCCGCCTTCGGGATTATAACCGCCGTAATCTATTGGTTCTGTTCCTACGATCTTACGGGCACGGTTTTGCTCGGGCTGATGGCGACCGCTTTAGTATTTGCCGCAGGCTACGCGCTGCTCGCCGAACGCGAAGCGCATTTGGACGGCGATAGCCCCGACATTTCCATCGAAGACGTCGCCGGCGAAGATCTCGGCATCTTCATGAGTAAAACGGCGTGGCCGATTCTCATGGCGTTCTCGGCACTGATGCTTCTGATCGGCGCCGTCTGGTCACCCTTCCTGCTCTTCGCCGCACTCACCGCAATGCTCCTCATCCTCTGGAGACTCGGCGCCGAAAGCAGCCGAATCGCCTAATGCTGCTGCTCGGTATCGAGACTTCGTGCGACGACACGGCGACGGCGGTCGTTCGCGACGGCTCGTCCGTGCTTGCCAGCGTGTCGACGAATCAGGACGAGTTCCATCGCAAGTATGGCGGCATCGTTCCGGAAATTGCGAGCCGTCAGCACGTCGCGCTGCTTTCGGCTGCGGTCGAAGACGCCGTGGGCCGCGCCGGCACGACGCTGGAAGCGATCGACGGAATCGCGGTAACGCGCGGTCCCGGGCTCATCGGCAGTTTAGTGGTCGGCGTCGCTGCGGCCAAGGCGCTCGCGTTTGCGCTCGACAAGCCGCTATACGGCATCAATCACCTTCACGGACATATTTTCGCATCGTTTCTCGATCGCGACGCAGCCGACGCTCCATCGTATCCATTTCTTGCGCTGCTCGTATCGGGCGGTCATACGCAACTCGTCGACGTCGAAGGGCCGACGGAAATGCGCGTTATTGCGCGCACGCGCGACGATGCAGCGGGTGAAGCGTACGACAAAACGGCGCGGCTGCTCGGCCTCGGCTTTCCCGGCGGACCGCAACTCGATCGCTTAGCTGCCTCCGGCGATCCGCAAACGATCGCTTTTCCGCGCAGTCGTCCGGATCGTGAATCGCTGGATATGTCGTTTTCGGGGCTCAAGACTTCCGTGCGTTACTTTCTGGAATCGCCGCCGGGCCGGCAGGCGCGAGCCGAGGATGTGGCGTCGTCGTTTCAAGCGGCCGTCATCGACGTGCTGATGCAGCGCGTCAACGAAGCGTTTGAACGGCGCGCATACACGGGTGTCGTGCTTTCGGGCGGCGTCGCGGCCAACTCCGGCTTGCAAAGCGCACTGCATTCGTGGGGCGAGCGCTCGCGCGCGCGGACGTTCGTACCTCCGCCAAAATACTGCACCGATAATGCTGCGATGATTGC
>JALYTZ010000231.1 GCA_030854025.1 Vulcanimicrobiota bacterium | reverse complement strand
GAAAACGCTGTCTTTGGGCGCGTCGTTATACGTGCGGGCAACTTTCACTTGGAATGCGTCGCCCTGAAGTATTTTTTGTGCGTCGTCCAGCGTAAAACCGCGCACGTCGCGCAGACCGACCGTCGGCAGCCCGTCGCTCACGTAGAGCTTGATCGCCGTTCCCTTCGCAACGTGCGACCCCGGCAGAACGTCCTGACTGATCACCTTGTTGGCTGCAACGGTATCGCTCGATCGCGGAATTGCTTTGAACGTGAGGCCGGCGTTGACGATCGCCGCTTCGGCCTGCTGATCGTTCATGTTGGCAAAATCAGCCACCGTGATGTTCGCAGCCGCCTGCGGCACGGGCAGCTTATGATTGAAAAAGACGAAGCCTAGAACGATTGCAAGCACGAGCGCCGCAGCTAACGCAAGCGCAATGCGGCTGCCGCCGCGCGACGCGCGATACTCGTCGTCTCCGATTGAGGTGTACGCGTACCCGCGATCCGGCAAGGTCGACGGCCGCGGCGGCGGAGCCGGCGCAACGGTGGCGAACCGCTGCGTGGGCGCATCGTCTGCCGCGTCAAACGCCGCGTGCGTCGGCCGTTCCCGCGCTTCGCGCAACGCCGACGAAACTTCGCTGGCCGACCGGAAACGGTGGTCGGGCTGCTTCTGCAGCAGTTTGTTGACGATTGCGGCGAGTGCTGGGCTCACCCCGAGCGCCGCGGTATCGATGCGCGGAACCGGATCGCCGATGTGTTTGAGCGCGACCGTGACGGGCGACTCACCCGAATACGGCAGCGTCCCGGTCAGCATTTGATAGAGCACGATGCCGACGCTATACAGGTCGGAGGTCTCGTGCAGCGCGTGTCCCTGCGCCTGCTCGGGCGAGAGATAGAAAACGCTCCCCATGACCAGACCCGGCTTGGTCAGCGCCATCGTTTGCTGCGAGACGGCCCGCGCGATGCCGAAGTCCGATAATTTGACGACATCGTCTTTGGTGACCAGAATGTTTGCCGGCTTGATGTCGCGGTGCAGCAGCCCCTGACGATGCGCGTACGCAAGTCCGTTGCAAACCTGCGCGGCGTAATCGATCGCGACCGGCTCGGGCAACTTGCCGTCGGCCGAAATGATTTCTGCGAGCGAGGGACCGTCGACCAATTCCATGACGATGTAGTACGTCTCGCCTTCGCGCCCGACGTCGTACGTGTTCACGATATTGGGGTGTGAAAGCTTGGCCGCCGATTCGGCCTCTTGGTAGAAGCGCCGCACGAATTCCTGATCGCTCGCGTACTGCTCGCGCAGCACTTTGATGGCGACCCGGCGACGCAGCAGTGTGTCCGTGCCGCGATAGACGGTCGCCATGCCTCCCTCGCCCAGCTTGCCGTCGAGTCGATAGCGATTGTTGAAAACGTGCTGCTCGATCAAGTTCGTACGCTCTGCAATGCGACCCGTAGTACGTTGCGCGCAATCGGTGCGGCCACCGCGGCCCCGTATCCCGCGTTTTCAACGATAACGGCTACTGCCACTCGCGGATTTTCAGCCGGCGCAAACGCGACGAACCACGAGTGCGGCGCTCCGACCGGATTGGTGGCGGTCCCCGTCTTGCCTGCGACGGTAACGCCGGGTATCGCCGCCGACGTTCCCGTGCCGCGAGTAACGACCGCGACCATCATCTTCTTGACGGCGGCGGCGGTATCCGCCGATATCGGCGTCGCGAGCGTGGCCGGCCCGAAGCTCGCGGCTGCGATTCCGTGTCGCGCAACTTGCCGCACGAGAAACGGCCGGGCCTCCGCACCGCCGCCCGCAATGGTCGCGCCGATGAGCGCCATCTGCAGCGGCGTCATCAGCAGTGCGCCTTGCCCGAAGCCCATTTGCGCCAGTTCTCCCGGCTGCACCGTCGCTTTCGCGGGGATGCGATCGGGCGAGACGCCAAGCTGCATGTCCAGCGGGGCGCCGATCCCCCACCGGTCTAAATAGCTGTAAAACGTATCGACGCCCATCTTGAGCGCGATTTGGCCGAAGTCGACGTTGCTCGAAAGCGCGAACGCGCCGGTCAAGTCCTGGACGCCCGTCACTTCGCTTTCATCGTTGTGCAGCGTCACGTTTCCGACCAGCAGGTAGCCCGGGTCGTCGAAGGTGGAATCCATCGTGACGACGCCGGCGTCGAGCGCAGCCGCTGCGGTAAACATTTTGAACGTTGAGCCGGGCGGGTACAGCCCGTCGATCGCGCGGTTGAGCAGCGGACTGCGCACGTCGTGGTTGAGCGTTGGAAATTCCGCGGCAAGCGCGTTCGGATCGAAGCTCGGAACGCTCGCGATTGCGAGAATTGCGCCGCTGCGCGGGTCGAGCACCACGCCGGCGCCGCGCGCGTGCGCGCTCAGTGCATCGTAGAGCGCATTTTGAATCACCGGATCGATCGTCGTAACCACGTCCGCGCCCGCGCTCTGCACGTTTCTTCCCATCAGCGCCGCACCGATATCCTCGGCTTGGGCAAGCGGGTCGCCGGTGGTATCCGGCGGCGTGAGCGCGCGATCGTACGCGTTTTCGATGCCGCTGGTTCCGTAGCGGCTCGAAACGTAGCCGACCGTTTGCGCGAGGGATGCGCCGAGCGGATACACGCGCGTGCTGCCGACCGTATGCGCGAGAATCGTGCCGTCGCTCGCGAGGATGCGCCCGCGGTGCCGATCGAGCAGTGCGTGCCGCGGATTATACGCCTTCGCAGCAAGCGCGGGGCCGCGAACGACCTGCACGTAGAGCTGCCGCAGGACGAGCAGTGCGAAAAGGCCGGCAAAGAGCGTGGCAATTCGCGCGATCGATGCGTTCACGAAGGGTGCGTCACCGGAGCGCGTTCGCGAAGCAGCGCGTAGCCGGCCGAAGATCGAATAGCCATGTGCGCTCGCTCCGGCTCGCGCTCCATGATGAGCGAAATCGCCGCCTGCGCGGTTTCATCGTCGGTTCCGTAGATAATGGCGGCTACGTCTACGCCGATTTCGTCCAGCGGCTCGGGCGCGATGTATGCAAGCGCCGGAATCGTTTCGAAATGACGCGCCTCGTACGTGCCGTTGTGCCACGGGCCGCGCTTTCCGAACACCGTTTTATGGTAATCCCACGCGCACAGCTGACGATCTTTCCAAACGAAATGATCGCGTACGCACAGCCGCCGGCACGCGCCGCACTGTACGATCGCCTCGGCCGGCTGCGCGAGGGCTTCCGCGATGTCACCCGGACATTCTTCGATATTGAGCACGATCGAATCCGTCAGCGCGTCGGGCGGTTCCGCGTGCCACTGCGTGCGCGCGAGCAAGTCGGTGTCGCGCATCGGCGCCACGAACGCTCGCTCGTCGTCGGAAGGAAACGTTTGATCCACCCATTCCAGCAAACCGCCGGCTGCAATCTGCACGTTCTGCCACGTGTCGCCGATTGCCGTTCCCATCGGCGTCATGGCAACTGGCGCGAGGCGCGCGGTAATGAGATTTCGCTCGGGAAGCAGGCTGTTCACGAACGCAAGGGTGTTTGCATTGCCGCCCAAGACGTACGCGCGCGGCGTTACACCGGCGTCTGA
>JALYTZ010000191.1 GCA_030854025.1 Vulcanimicrobiota bacterium | reverse complement strand
GTGTGTTTTTTATAACTCCTTAAACGCCGGCCGGAACGCCCTCGACTACTGCGAGAACGTCTTTTTCGGAAATGATCAGGACGTCTTTACCGTCGACTGGAACTTCGCTGCCCGAGTATTTCGAATAGATGACTCGGTCGCCGACTTTCACGCTCATGGCAACCACGGTGCCGTTGTCGAGCGTGCGGCCGGTGCCAACCGCGCGGATGATGCCCTCTTGCGGTTTTTCTTTGGCAGTATCGGGAAGAAAGACGCCGCCGGCGCTTTTCTCTCGCTGCTCGATGTGCTCGACGACCACGCGATCGCCCAAAGGCTTGAGATTCACGAAAACCTCCCAAGAATTGGTGATGAACCGGCTCTATCAACCCGAGCCTCGTAGGGTTTGGCAGTCTACGACGTAGAGTGCCAGCCTCGGAATCTTAGCAGACTCGCCTGGAGAGTGCAAGCCGCTTTTGCGGCACGAGAATCATTGAAAAAGGCGGGGTTTCCGCTCGCCGAATAGGCGCTCGCTAGGTGCGCGTGGCGCGGCCGGAAAACAGCGATGAATGAACCGCCGAACGCTTTTGACCGGCCTGGCAGCGTTGCCGCTAGCACACACGGCTGCCGCAGCAGCAACGCAGCAGGCCTCCATCGGGACGACGATCCTCCGATCGTTCGCGAGCGCGCCCTTTCCGCATCCGAGCCGCGCCAACGGGCACGCGTATCAAGGCAAGCTGTACAGTGCTTCCGCCGCGTACAGTGACGGCACGGTCGGGCTTTTTATCCCTCACGGATTCAAACCCGGCGCGGCGACCGATTTCATCGTGCACTTTCACGGCTGGAACAACGACGTGGCGACGGTTCTTTCGCGGTACCGCCTGCGCGAACAGGTAGCTTCGAGCGGACGCAACGCCATTCTCGTGGTGCCGCAAGGTCCTAGAGACGCCCCCGACAGCGGGGACGGCAAGCTGGAGCTGGATAAAGACGGGTTTGCGAGGTTCATGCACGACGTTGCGAGTTTTCTGCAGAGTAACGGAACGATTCCGGCGGCGAACGTCGGCCGCATCGTTTTGAGCGCGCACAGCGGCGGCTATGGCGGCGCCGGCGGCGTGTTGACGAACGGCGGACTGAACGCGTCGATCACCGACGTCGTGCTGTTCGATGCCGCGTACGGCTATTTCGACGCCTTCGCATCATGGCAGAAGGCGACGCCGGGAAATCATTTCTTGAGCCTGTTTACCGACGATACGAGCACCGGCAATACGGCGCTGATGGCGATGATGCAGACTGCGGCGCCGAACATCTTCGTGCGGCTCGCCGATACGATGACGCTCGCGCAGCTTCAGACGCGCGCCCCCTCGTTCGTACTCACGACCAAAGTCGCGCACGACGAACTGCTGCAGAAGTACGGCTGGTACGCGTTGTTTTTACAAGCGACGGCGCTTGCGGCTCGATGAAAAGATGACCTGACGGAACGGCGCCGACTTCGCGGAGAAACTGATTTTCTGCGCGAATGGCACGTGCTTGCGCGCACGCGGCGCGGCGGCAGTGACCCCTACCGGCCGCACAACCGGCGATTGGACGGCCGCGGGTCGGCCGAATGCGCCCTCCGCATAGTGGAACGCCGTCGAGAGCAAAGCGCCGGTTAGGACGATTGCAAGCGCGAGAACTGCCAGTTGACTCGCATGACCAACCCGGTGAGGTTCGGTTTCGTCTTCGACCGCGAGCGGTGCGTGAGACTGCGGTTTTTCGAGATCCTCGGCGTCGCGGATGATGCCGGCGGCAAAGCTTCCGCCGATGACGTCGATGACGCGCAGGTTGCTGCGCAAGAACGTGACCACGGCGCTCGGCAGCGCTTGCGCACCGGTTTCGGCCGCAATCGCCGTTTCAAACGACTTCGAATCCAAACCGGCGTCGTCGCCGGCGCTTTCACCGCGCAATACGCCCACCAGTTCGCCGCGGTAGTACGGCGTCAACCGTCCGCGCGCGGCGATCAAAACCGACGCCAGCGCGTCCGATTCCAACGAACGGACCTTCGCCTCCATTGCCTGCGCGACGGAAAACGGATCGAGCTGCCCGACCGTGGTCGCGCGCATTTTCTCAAGCACGGCTTGCTTGTACCCTATTTGGTGCCAGGCGCCCCGCCCGGCTAGTCGAACCTCGCCCCGGATGGCAACGGCAGTGAAAATTGACTGGCGACGCGTTCTACTCCAAGGCGTGCTCGCGGGAATTCCGGCCGGAATAGCGTTCGACGTCGCCATCTACCTTGCGCGTCTTCGGAGCGGGCACGCAAGCATGTTGGCCGTGTGGCAGTTCATCGCTTCGACTGCGATCGGAAAAACGGCCTTCACGACGACGAGCTATGCATGGCTGGGACTGGGGATGCACTTTGCGGTCAGCATCGCCTGGGCATCCGGCTATGCGTATCTGGCGCAGAGCAAAGCGGCGCTCAACGCGCATCCGGTCATCTCCGGGCTGGTTTTCGGGGTTCTCGTCTACGTCGTCATGCAAATCGTCCTGGTCGGCGACAATAACTTCCATCTGCCGGCGCCGCCGGCATTTTTTGCATCGCTGGTAGAGCACTGCATCTTCGGCCTCGTCGTTGCCGGCGTCGTTCGCGCGCGTTCGCTGTAGTTCGTGATCGGGCAAATCCGCATCTCGTCGGCCGCGCTCGAGCGCAACGCGCGCGCGCTTCGTGAAATCGTCCGGCCGGCAAAAGCGGCGTTCGTCGTAAAGAGCAACGCCTACGGCCATGGACTTGCGCAAACTGCGCGCGCCATCGAAGGCGTCGCAACGCAGTTTTGCGTCTTCTCGCTCGACGAAGCGGCTGCACTGCGCGACGGCGGTATTACCGCACCGATACTGATTCTCGGCCCCATTCCCGAAGCGCGCTTAAGCGAAGCGCTGGCCGTGAAAGCCGCGATCGCACTCTGGGACACGCATGCGTACGTTCATCACGTCGCCGCGGCTGCGCGCAAACGCAACGTCGCATTTCCCGTGCACGTAAAGGTGAACACCGGCACGTCGCGTTTCGGTTTGGATCTGCGGGATGCGCACGATGCGATCGAAGATTACCTTCGGCGACCCGAACTCGAGATCGCCGGTATGTTCTCGCATTTGGCCGCGGCCGAAGAATTGGATTCGCCCTACACCGATCTGCAGCTCGATCGCTTCAATGCGCTATCGGCTCGCGTCGGCCCGCTGTTCGCGACGCGCGCCCCTGCGCCGCGCAAACACATTGCCGCTTCGGCAGCGGCGCTGCTGTGGCCGCGCACGCGCCTGGACGCAGCGCGGTTCGGAATAGCGCTCTATGGCCTGTGGCCGTCTGCGCAAACGCGCGAAGCCATGAACGATCGGCTCACGCTCGTGCCGGCGCTCTCGTACACGAGCGAACTTGTGGCCGTGCGGGAGGTCGAACCGGGAACGCCGGTGGGCTACGGGGGCGCCTTCCACGCCGCCCGGCGAATGCGCGTCGGCATGGTGCCGCTCGGTTACGCCGACGGCGTTCCGCGGCTGCTTTCCAACCGCGGCGCGTTCGCTGTGGACGGCGCGCGATGTCCGATCGTCGGCCGGGTTTGCATGAACGTGACGATGCTCGACTTGACCGCCGCGCCGGGGGCACGGCCCGGCACGAGGGTAACGCTTCTCGGACGCGACGGCGACTGTTCGATTGCCGCCGACGATTGGGCAACCTGGGCCGAAACGATAAACTACGAAATCGTGGCCCGGCTGCCGGCCGAAATCCCCCGTGTCTTCGAGGAAACGCCCGACGCCGCGGGTACGTTGGTGTGAAGTAAGGGAGATCGCCATCAGCAGAGCGCTCGGCATCGGTATCGCGCTCGCCGTCCTCGCGACCGGCGGCGCTTCGGCGCGCCCGCTGACCGTTTCGATCGACAATCGGCCGCTCCAAGCCGTCGCGGTAATGGAAGGCGGCCGAGTCCTCGCGCCGATGCGCGCAGTTTTCGAAGCGCTGGGAGCTTCGGTTGTCTACGACCGGAAAGCGCACACGATTCGCGCGTCAACCGCAACCCACACCATCGTTCTGCCGATCGGTTCTCGAATCGCGCGCGTCGACGGGCGCGCGGTGCAACTCGACGTGCCCGCGCGAATCGTCGCGCTCAAAACGTACGTTCCGCTTCGCTTCGTTTCGCAAGCGCTCGGCGCGGTTGTCGGATACGACGCGCGCACCGGGTTGGTCGAGGTCTCGCGCGGTGCGGCGCGGACGCTGACTGCGAGCCGCGTCGACAATGTTACGCCGCCGAACGGCGCTGCGGTCGGCAGCGCTTTCCCGCCCATCGGCGCCTCGCTGCAAAGCGGACCCGCGCAGCCGGGGTCGATTCGCTTGACGATCGACGGCGGCGACGTGACGAACGAGGCAACCTTCGACGGTCAAACCATCACCTATCTGCCGCGCACGGGTTTCGACCCCGGTTGGCATACGGTCGCGTTTTCCGGCATTGACTGGGCGGGCGATCCGTTTGAGCGGGACTGGCGCTTTCAAACGACGCTCGGCGACGTGCAGCCCGATTACGCGTCGTCCGAAGGCGTCCCGTTTACGTTTTACAACAACGGCAGCAACGTCTATCGCGTCGGCGACGTCATGCACTTTACGCTCGTTGCGCCGCCCGGCGGAAGCGCGTATCTCCAGCTCTGC
>JALYTZ010000125.1 GCA_030854025.1 Vulcanimicrobiota bacterium | reverse complement strand
CCCTCGCGCGCAATCGAAAACCGCAGCCCGGCCGATGGAGAAAATTCGCCGCCGAGCGAACCGTCGCGCTCGCCCCGGACGCCGGCGTACGCATCGCCGCCCCGGAAATCGCGCGTTTCCTGCACGTATGCTGCGGTCTGCGCGAGCGCCGCCGTTGCAATCGCCCCCGGCGTTCCCGCCCCGTTATCTTCGCGGACGTTTCCCCGTGAGAGATCGATTCCGTACACCGTTCGCCCGAAAGCGCTGCCGACGGTATCGCGCAGATTTGCATCCACGCGCGATTCGGTGCTGAGCGACGGCACGGCCGAGAAGCAGTTGGTATCGGTAACGATGTTGCATTCGAAGGCGAGTTGCTGGCGCGAGCCGCCGATCTGCAGCGTCGTCGTCGCGTGCGGCCGATTCATCTCGAAGGATGCCGACGTGTCGGCGTTGACGTCCCTCTCGCGACTCGTCGGAGAAAAATACGGAAAGTTTCCCGCGACACCGAGCCGGTCGTTTTCGATGCCGCCGCGCAGGGATGCGACGATCGCGCCGGCCGTCTTATCGAAACCGAACCGAAAGCTCGTTGTTTCGTCGTCGCCGTTGTCGCGCGTTGCCGGATTGCCGGCGGTCGGGGGCAAGCCGAACGCATTGTCGGCAACGATGCGTTCGAACGTAATGCCGTGCGATTCGATCGAGATCTCTCGATCGTCGAAGGTTCCGTAGCGAATCGTCGCGTGCGGCGGCGCGTGCTGCGCATCGGTAATCACGTTTATGATTCCGCCGATCGCGCCGCTGCCGTACAGCGTCGATCCGCCGCCTTCGACCACTTCAATTCGGCGGACGCCCGCAGTCGACGCCGTGCCCAATTGCACGCTGTTCGCAAACTCACCGGGTGCGGGAAGGCCGTTGACGAGTACGAGCACTTGAGACGAGCTGCTGCCGCGGATGCCGTAGGACACGTTCTGTCCGATCGGTCCATAGCGCGTTATCTCGACCCCGGGCAATTGCGCGAGCGCGTCGCCCACGGTACGGTATCCGCGACGCTCGATCTCATCGCGTCCGACGACGTACGTCGTTCGGGTTGCATTGTGAAGCGTCTCATCCGAACGGTCCGCGGTTACGACGTGAACGATCTGCGGAGGAGCGCTCGGCGAGGGCGAAACGCTTGCGAGGGGATCGCAAAGAACGGGGGATGCCGGCGCGGCAAGAATAGCGGCGGCGCAGAGCGCGCGCAACGCGTGGCGCATAGCCATAGCGAGATGTCCTTTCCTTCATGCGAGGAATCGGCGAACGGTACGGCTTGCGTGAAGTATCCTGACTTACGGATCGTCGCTTCGAGCAATGCTCGTGCACGGAACCTTCCCGCGGATGTTACTCCGAAGTGGCAGCCGTGCGGCTCCCCGTTTACAGTGGCGCGACCGTGCCGGCATCTCACCGGCTTCCCACGCGCAAACCTAGACGGGCCAAGTTGGCAAAGGCGCCGAAGCGCCCCTGCCGTGCGGGCGCGATCGTTTATTGCCTTTGCTTTGCTGCTGCTCTACGCGTGCGCCGCCACCGCACCGCAGCGCGAAGGCGTGCCGCCGGCTCACAGGCGTTTCGTCGCCCTCGTGCCGTCGCTCGCGGAAGACCTTTTTGCAATCGGAGCGGGCGGCCGCGTTGTTGGCGTTTCGCAGTTTACCGGGATCGCGCCCCAATCCGTTGCGCGCGTCGCCGATTTCGAAAGCGTGGATACCGAGAAGATCGTTGCCCTCCATCCCGATGCGGTCGTGGCTATTCCGGCTCAAGAACGTTTCATCGAACCGCTGCGCCGGGCCGGGATTCGCGTGGACATTATTAGAGACGACACGTTCGACGACATCTTCGGCGCGATTCGTCGCCTCGGGCGGCTCAGCGGCCGCGACGACGCCGCACGCGAGAAGGTCGCGCAGCTTCGCGCGCAGACCTATCGCTTGCGGACGCGCGCAATGTCGTTCCGGCGCCGGCCGCGCGTATTCTTTGTTTTGGGGACCGGACCGCTTTGGACGGTCGGCTCGACATCGTATCTCGGGCAACTCGTGAAACTTGCGGGCGGTGCGGATGCCGCCGCAATCCAGCAGCCCTGGGGGCAATACAGTGAAGAAGCGCTGGTTCACGCGGATCCCGACGCGATCGTCGCGGGGCCGCAGGTCCGTCTGCGCGACGTGCTGGGACGGGAGCCATGGCGGAGCTTACGGGCGGTTCGCGAAGGGCACGTTTTCCTCATCGGCGACGAGCGCGTAGCAAACGCCCTCTACCGCCCCGGACCAGGCTATAACGAGGGACTCCGCTGGCTCATCGAACGTTTGACTCCCCTAGCGCGCTGACGGCGCAGCGCGCGAT
>JALYTZ010000110.1 GCA_030854025.1 Vulcanimicrobiota bacterium | reverse complement strand
CCTCGATAAAAGTGTTCTTAGACGTGGATGCGAGCGAACTTGAATCGCGGATCGAACGTCGCACTGACGCAATGCTCGAAGCCGGCATCGTGGAAGAAGCGGAGCGAATCGGACCGGACGCAATCGCCGCCAGCGCCGTAGGATATCCGCAGGCGCTGGCTTTTTTGCGCGGCTGGTGTACGAAGCAAGAGTTGCGCGCGCTGCTAGTGCGCGCAACCCGACGCTATGCAAAGCGTCAGCGGCTCTGGTTCCGATCCGAGCCGAACGTTCACCGGCTGGCGCCTGCCGATGTCGCCCGCACGGCAAAGGAATTGCTTGAATGGGCATGAAGGCCGCCGTGATGCCTAGCAGTCAGCAAGATACATACCTCGCCGAAATAAAGCGGCAAGGCGTGCCGGTTACGATCTATCTCATGAACGGATTTCAGTTGCGAGGGGTCGTCAAAGGGTTCGATCCGTTTACGATACTGCTCGAATACGAGCGGAAGACGAATCTGATTTACAAACACGCCGTATCGACGATCTCGCCGCAAGGACCGTTCAGCACGCCGAGCAACGGGCCGGCCGAGTCCGTCTCGAGCGAATCTACGCCGTCGATCGAATGACCCAAATCGCCGTGACGAAAATGCACGGCACGCGCAACGACTTCGTGGTCGTCGACGAACGGAATCCGAAAATCTCCGACTACTCGGCCTTTGCACGCCGCGCGTGCGACCGGCGCAGCGGCATAGGTGCCGACGGCGTCCTAGCCATTCTGCGTTCCGGCGCCGCCGACGCTCGCATGCGCGTCATCAACGCCGACGGCGGCGAAGCGGAGATGTGCGGAAACGGCGTCCGCTGCGTTGCGCGCTACTTGAGCGAAGCCGGTTCCCCCGACCGCCTTCGCATCGAAACCCTAGCCGGCATCATCGAAACGCAGATCGTGTCAAAAGGCTTGCAGTACGCCGTACGCGTGAACATGGGCGTACCCGACGTGCAGGCGCGGTCATTACCGTTTGCGGACTCGGCGTTCGTATCGATGGGCAATCCGCACGTCGTCATTTTCGCCGCCGCTCTCGACGACGTGAATCTCCATGATGCGGCGCGCCGCCTCGCGGACGATCCGTCTTTCGCTGCCGGCACCAACGTGCACGCCGCGGTGCGGGTGAACGACCGGCGCTTGGACGTGCGACACTACGAACGCGGCGTCGGACTGACGCAAGCCTGCGGGACCGGCGCGGTCGCATGTGCCGCGGCTGCCATCGCGCGCGGGCAAGCGGTCGCGCCAGTCGACGTGCGCGTCCCCGGTGGAAGTTTGGAAGTCGAGTGGATCGGCGCGGGGCCCTCGTTTCTCACCGGCCCGGCGGTTCGCGTTTTCGACGCGCGGGTACCGGCATGATCGGTTTGGCGTACTGCGATTCCGCGGGGCGCGTGTATTTCGACGAGTCGCGGGAACCGCTCGCCGACGGAGGCACGATTCGACGCGTGCAGCGTGACGAATTGATTCGCGCGCCCGCCGGAACGGTCGAAATGATTCTGCCGGGTCGCCGGCCCATGCTTTCACGCGGAGCGGCGAAGCGCCGGTACGCGTTCGCGGCCGCGCTGCCTGCCGGATACACCCGTCTGCTCGTTCCGGCGTATGTGAAAGAAGAAGGCGCACCCACGCTCCCGCTGTTCGGATATACGTTTGCCTGCGTCGTTGACGACGAACTGTACGTTGCCGCGATGCGCACCGACGAAAGCGACGACTGGCAGCCGCGGTACTTCGCCGAAGGCGAACTCGAAACGATTCTCGATGAGCGCCTGCGCCTGGACCCGGGCAACCGCGTGCTCAACCAGGTCGCGCTCTGCTCGCGCGAATACGGCTGCTTCACGGCGCAGAACGTGTTTCTCGTTCGCGGCGAAGCGGCGCTTCCGGTTTCACCAAAATGCAACGCGCGCTGCGTCGGATGCATTTCCGAACTCGCGCCGGAGTCAGACGTGCCGTCACCACAGACCCGGATCGCCTTCGAAACGACGTCTGCGGAACTCGCTCGCATCGGAATTTTTCACCTCGAACGCGTACCGGACGGGATCGTTTCTTTCGGACAAGGCTGCGAAGGCGAGCCGCTGCTGCGCGGCGTTACGATCGCTGGGGCAATCGAGCAAATCCGAGCCGCGCGTTCGAACGGAACGATCAACATCAATACGAACGGCAGCATGACCGGCGAACTGCGGCGCTGCATCGACGCCGGGCTGCAGGCGGTTCGGATCAGCCTGAACTCGTTCCGCCACGATGCGTATGCTGCGTACTATCGGCCTCTCGGGTATACGCTGGAGAACGTATTCGATTCCATTCGGCTCGCCGCGGAATCGGGCTTGCGGGTTTCACTGAACCTGCTCACGCATCCGGGGGTTACCGACGACGAGAGCGAACTTGCCGCAATGAATGCGTTTCTCGGAGGCGTTCGCGTGTCGATGATCCAGACGCGCACGCTCAACATCGATCCCGAATGGTACTTCAATGCCGTCGGCCGCCCGCGCAATCCGCTTGGAATGCGTCACGCAATTGCGGCTATCCGCGAGAGCGGCGTGAACGTCGGCAACTTTACCCACACGCATTAGAAGTTCGGTTGTGAAACTCTGGCAGATCGCCGCGCTGCTGGTCGCGGGCATCGTGGTAGGAACGCTCGAACCGGGCAAGCTGAGCTGGCTTTTCGGGCATGTTACTTTATACGTTTTCTTACCCGCGCTGATCTTTGAAGCATCTTGGCAGCTCGATCTGCGACTAATGCGCGCGGCCTGGAAAGCGATCGCCGCGCTGGCGTTTCCGGGCGTTGCAATTACCGCGGCGATCGTCAGCGCGGCGGTACACTATTTGGCCGGAGTTCCGGTTGCCGTGGCGTTGCTGCTCGGAGCGGTGCTGAGCGCAACCGACCCGGTCGCCGTCGTCGCGATCTTCCGTCGCCTTTCGGTTCCGCCGCTGCTCGCGACGATCGTCGAAAGCGAATCGCTGCTGAACGACGCGGTTGCAGTCGTGCTCTATCGGGGTGTGCTGCTGCAGATCGCAATCGGTTTGAGCGTCGGGTCCGGTCTACGCATTGCGGCAGCGGCGGTGGTCGGCGTGCTTCTGGGCATCGCAATCGGGGTCGCGATTGCGTACCTGACGGCTTTTGCACTGCGCGGAAGCGTGGGAACCGCGGTGCAGACGGTCGCGACGTTCGCGGCCGCGTATCTCGCGTATTTTGCCGCCGATCGACTCGGCCTTTCCGGTATTTTTGCGGTCGTCGCGCTCGGAATTGCGTTGCGCGAGTTGGAGCGGCGCAATCTGCGTGTCGAAAGCGCGGCCGGCGTCGAACGCGCCTGGGACCGCGCAGCCATCGCCGCCAACGTCGTGCTTTTTTTCCTGCTTGGCGCGGCATTGGACGTAACACACCTTCGCTCCGACCTGCGGCTGATCGGCGTGACGCTGCTCGCGGTTTTCGTCGCTCGCTTCGTTCTTGCGTACGGCCTTCTGGCAATCGCGCGGCCGCAGGTGGATTCGCGTTGGAAAGTCGTCGTGCGGTTGGCGGGCGTGCGTGGCGCGCTTTCGCTCGCGCTCGCGCTCGCGACGCCTGCGTTCCTGAGCGGGCGCGATGTCGTTATCGACGCGACCTTCGCAGTGGTTCTGGTGACGGTGCTGGTGAGTTCGCTCACGCTCGAGCCGCGCGTCGCGAACCTCAAACTCTTAGACCCCTGAAGCACCGGCCTTATTCGGACTCGTCGTCCTCCGCAACGCTTTCGTGGCGACGTGCGACGATGAGCAGCTCCCGCGCCCCCGCGTCGATCAATCGGCGGGCATAAGCATTTGGCTGCGGCCAACGCGGATGCCGCAAGGTGCCGCCGACCGCAATCGTGGTTTCGCTTCGCTCGCGCGCGATTTCCAAAACGCGCTTGGGCGCATCGCTGCTGCGGTCGAATTGCCAGGAACCGCCGGCCGCTTTTACGGCGTGTGCCAGGGTTTCGAGAACGGCTGCCTCCGGGCGTTCGTTCTGCGCGGCGACGTGCACTACCGCAAAATCGATGTTCAGCCGCCGCGCAATTTTGGAGCAGCGAGTGACGAGCGCGATGTCGCTTTCGCGCGGTGCGATCGTCAGGAGCAAACGTTCAAATGGAGCGATGACGCGTTCGCGGTTCTTGGCGCGCATGGCTTCGCGCACGGCCAGTTCGCGCAGCGCCGCGAGGTTGTCGGTGCGGAACGAGTTTGCGAGAGCGGTTTCGATGCGCTCCGGCGGAAAAATTTTGCCGTCGCGAAGACGCTCGCGCAGCGTTTCGGGGGTGACGTCGATGAGGATGACCTCGTCGGCCAGCGAGAGGATGCCGTCGGGGAGCGTTTCGCGTACGGTTGATCCGGTAAGGCGGAAGACCGCATCGCTGAGCGCTTCCAAATGCTGCACGTTGAGCGTCGTGATGACGTCGATGCCGGCGCGCAGAACGGCGAGCACATCTTCATAACGGTTGCGCGCGACGGAGCCGGGCGCGTTTGCGTGCGCCAGCCCGTCGATCAGCGCAACCTTCGGGCGGCGCGCGATCAAGGCGTCGCGGTCGAGCTCTTCGTAGCTCGTGCCGTTCGATTCGAGCGTTTTGCGTGGAAGAAGTTCCAGACCTTCGAGAAGCTCTTCAGTGTCTTTGCGCCCGTGCGTATCGACGAATCCGGCAACCACGTCGACCGATTCGCTCCTCAGCTGATGCCCGCGATCCAGCATGGCCATCGTTTTGCCTGCGCCGGCGGCTGCGCCGAGGTAGACGGTGAGTCTGCCGTAGCCGATGCGCAGCCGATCGCCGAGCGCGCCCGAAAGGCGTGATGAAAGCGGCGGAAGCGAAAGGAACGTTTGGTCGACGCCCACGATGAAAATATCGCGATCGACTTTGCGGTTCGCTAAGCCGCGCGCAAACTTGCTCATGGGAACAGCCACGAGCGACGCGCGCAGCTCGCCGATGTCATCGGGACAGCCTTCGACGTCGCCGGGAAACACTTCCGCATCGTATTCGCCGTGCGTGAGCGCCTCGAACTCGTCGACCGATACGTTCGGCGCCGTGTGCACTTCGAGCGCCAAATCCAGTGCCGATGCGATCGCCGCCGTTCGGCGTATGAACGGTACGGGATTGAACCCTGGCAGCACGATGGCCGCGGCGGTCGAAACCGCGTCGGCCGAAATGGCGGGAATCGTCAAGTCGTCGATCGTGCGCAGCAGCAATTCGCGCAGCGCCTGCAAGGTTTGCGTTTTGAAGGGGCCGCTGAGCGCGCGTGCCAGATCTTCGTCGCGGAAGATTTTTTGCGAACGCAATCGACGCTGCAGCA
>JALYTZ010000180.1 GCA_030854025.1 Vulcanimicrobiota bacterium | reverse complement strand
CGCGTGGACTTAGTCATAGCGAACCCGCGGATCGACGACGCCGTAGAGAATATCTGCGATCAAATTTCCGGCGATCACCAGCGATGCCGTGATGACCGTCATCCCTAAGAGCGTTCCGTAATCGCGATCGACGGCGGATTGCCAGAAAAGCTGGCCCATTCCGGGATACGCGAAAATCTGTTCGGTAATGACGGCGCCGCCAAAGAGTGCCGGAATCGTGCCGCCGAGCAGCGTGATGAACGGGATGAGCGCATTACGCAGCACGTGCCGGAAGAGAACGATCCGAGACGGCAGCCCTTTCGCGACGGCGGTGCGCGTGTAATCTTCGCGCAGTTGTTCGATCATACTGCCGCGGATGTAGCGGCTCCAGCCCGCGACTGATACGATTGCAAGCGTGGCTGCCGGAAGCGCCAAATGCGCGATGCGCGAATACCAGTCGAACGAACTCGTGTCGATCGTTTGCAGGCCGCCGACGGGAAACCAGCGGAGCGTCACTGCGAACACCGCGATGAGTATCGTGCCGAACCAAAACGTCGGCATCGACCACGCAATAAAAACGAAGATGCTGGCGGTGCGATCGAAGGCCGTGTTTCGTCGCGACGCCTGATAGACTCCGAGCGGAATCGCGAGCAGGATCGAAATCACCAGAGCACTGCCCATGAGCAGCAGCGTCTGCGGCAAGTGCTGCGCCAGCAGCGTTGCCACCGGCGTTTGTTTCGTGTACGAAAAGCCCAGGTCGCCATGCAGCAGATGCACGAGCCAAATGCCGTACTGCACGTGGAGCGGGCGATCGAGCCCGAGCTGATGCGTGATCTGCTCGATCTGTGCGGGCGTTGCTTTTTCGCCCGCCATCGCAAAGGCGGGGCCACCCGGCGCAATATGGATCAGTGCGAACGTGAGAATGGTAACGCCGAGCAGTGTCGGGATGGCGAGCAGCAGCCGCCGGATGACGAACGTTGTCAACGGTTACCAGGTATAGTTTGAAAGGGCGCTCCACTGATACGGCTGCGTGCCGTCCCAGTCGAAGAAACATTCACCGATTGCGCCGAAGCCTTTGGCCGCATCGAGGCTGGCCGTAATTTCCTCGGCCGGCGGATAGCCGTTGCGCCCTTCGGCCGTCGTTTGACCGCCGACGCTCACCGGCAGCGTACGGCCTGCTTCGCGCAGGAGTTTGTCGTACGAGGCTTTGAGCAGCACGCGCACCTGCGCCGGATCGGTCGGCTTGCGCCGCATCATGCGCCAGTACGCCATCGGCTGCAGCACGTCGCTGTAGCGCGCGATCTGCTTGAACGGATACTTCGTGTTGTCGAGATGTTCGAGGTAGGCATCTTCGACGGTTGCGACGAGCAGGTAGTGCGGACCCATCGCTTCGCGCAGCGAACGCATGTACTGCCAGAGCGCATTGAGCCCGTTTGGATCGCCGCCCATGAACTCATCGCCGCGTTCCACGTCGACCGCGAGACCCGTCAGCGGCGTGCCTTTCGCGGTTCGATAGTACGCGGTTCGCGTGCTCGCCTGCACGTCTTCAAACGTGGTGTCGCGCGGAACCGACCAGCCGATCGTGCCGATGCCGTGCGCCGCCAGTCCGTCGATAATCGCGTCCATCGTCGGACGCGCCGCCGGCGTGATTTCCCAATATGCGCCGTAGGCGGTGCGAAGCTCGACGTAGTGCAGCCCCGAGGCAACCGCGCGGTCGATGATTTCTTGGGGGTGCAGCTTGCCGTAGTAATTGGCGTCGAGCGGATTGGTCGAGAAGAACAGCCACATCGCCTTGCCGCCTGCATTTGCAATTGCGGTCGAAGGCGGGGCCTGCGGGGTTCGCACGGCGGAAAGTTTCACCGCCGGCGCGTCGGCGCGATACACGATATAGCGGTAGCGATGATTCGGCTGCACGTGCACGTCGCGGTAACTCGAACTGGGGCCCGCGATAATGCCGATCGTTCGTCCGTTGCCGGCGGCATCCACACGGACGATGCGGGCGAGTTTGCGTTCTTGCGGAAACCAGCCGATCTGCACGACGTGCGGCCCGAGCGCTTGGGCAACGACACGCGGTCCGGCCCAGTGTTGCGGATCGGTCCGCACTTCCACCGTTCCAAGGCTTGGAATCGTCGAGGCGGCGGAGGCGAGTAGCGGACCGCCGGCCACCGTTTTCACGATTGCGGAGGGGCTGCCGTATCGCATGCGCGTCTGCCACTGAACGTATCCGCGCGAAGCTTTCCAATCGACGTTGCCGTTTGCCATGATGCGCGTCGGAGCACCGTTCGCGTCGGTGTACTTCGCGACGAGCAGCCAGCGCGCGTTGCCGTCGGGATCGAACCCGAGCGGCCGCGCTACGACGTTGAAGTGCGCGGCCGGATGACCGGCATAGATTAGACCGGTCGGCATCGGCGAGGGCGTTGGTGCCGGTGACGGAGCGAGAGCGAGAAGAAAGAGTGCGAGCAGCGCCTTCATGTGCTATCCATTCGAGAAAAGATGAGGCGATGCTTGCGCACCGCCTCGTCGTCAGATGGGCTACGCGAGAACGCGATCTACGGGAACTTCTTGGTCACGAAGACTTCGAACGTAGCCGGAGACTGCGAGTAGTTTTGGTATTGATTGGTTCCGAGCGGACCTTGAACCGCACCCGATGACGGGCTCCAGAAGGGGCCGCAGCCGGGACCAAGTTGCGGGTCATTCGGCAGTATCGTACTCGTGCACGGCGCCAGATCGTTATTGTTGTTGAAGATGTTCTGGCCGTTGATGCCGATGATCCAGTCTTTGCGCTCGCCCATGCGCATGAGCGCGGTTAGGTTGACCTTCCAGTAGCCGTTGCTCTGCAGTTCGTTTTGCGAAATGTGCGGAGCGACGACGACGCCACCGTTGAGCTTGGTGCAGACGAAGGTGCTGTTCGTGGTGCCGACGCTGCACGTGCTGGTAACGCCGACATTGTAGAACGACGGCGTTTCGTAGTACACCAGCGGAAGGAGGCTGAAATTGCCTTTGTGGAGATCCATCGTCAGCGATGCGCTGAAGAGCGGATTACCGAAGGCGCGGATCAGGTTCTTTCCGTTTGCGGTGATGTTCGCCGGCAGCGGCGTGTTGCTGTACGAACCCGTCAAGCTGGACGTGATATTCGTCCAGAAGTTGTCGTACGTTCCGCTCAGCCAGTACGAAACGCCGGTGTCGTGATTATCTACGTGATTGAGCGCCATTTCGAACCCGAACGCCTTGCGGATGCCGCCGTTGCTCGGAATGGCCGGGCCGAACTGCGGGATGGTGTCGAGCGGCGCATCTTTGTAGCCCGTAACCGGACGTGAGAGCTGGAAGATGTTCGTCGACTTATTGTACCAGGGGCCGATCTTGAGAGTCGTGCTCGGGCTGAATTGATGCTCGAACTGAAGATCGTAACTGTGGATGATAGTCGGATTGAACGAGAACTGGGTTGCGCCGACCGGAGCGTGGTTCGGATTGTAGGTCGAGCCGCTTTGCCGGTAGACGTACTGCGAACCCACGAAGCTGGTCGAATCGGTGTACGATCCGCGCAGTACGTTGTTCGGACTCATCGTGTACGTGGCGGCGAACGTTGGGTTGAAGATACCCGTTGACGCCGGATTGGCCGGAATCGAGTAGAGCATCCGCTGGAAGCGCATGCCCGGCTCGAGCAGCAGCTTTCCGTGACGCGTCGAAATCGACGCGTAGGCGTACGCGATGTGCGTCGGATAGTGTGAGATGGAGTTGATTCCCGGCCACGAGCCGTCGGGATTGAAGTAAAACGTGAAGTAGCTGTCGGCGACGTTGTTGTCGTTTTCGTCACCGATGCCGAATTTCAGCGTGTTGTTCGCGTTCAGTTCGTTGGTGTAGTCGAGCGCGCCCAGATACATGTTCGAGCGGCGGTCGCCCTCGTATCCGGTGCTGAACCAGTTCTGCTGCTGTGCGCAAACGGCTCCGCTCCCGCTAACGCCCGAGGATTGAATTGGCGTTCCCGGCGTGTACGGAAGTGGCGGGCAGCTAGCGCTGACCTGGAAGTCTGCGTTGTTTTCAAACTGCGGCAGATTCGCTTCGACCACGGGCTGATCGAAAATGTACTGGTTGAAATTTTCGGCGAAGCGCAGTGCGAAGAACGAATGGTCGTTGATGATGTGGTTCCACTGCAGTTTGCCGATGCCCGAGTAGTGGTGCCAAATGTTGCCGCCGTTGGACGGCGTTCCGAAGAATAAGCCGATCGGGCACGTCTGACCGTTTGGCGCGGTGCCGCCGACGTTTCCGGTCGGGCTGTTGCCTCCCGGATCGACGTGATTTCCCGGGCACGGATTTGCGGTGAGGTTTACCGGATCGCCCGGCGCGCGCTTGGAGAGATAATCAAAGATGAAATCGCCCAAGCCGTTTTGGATGAGGAACTGAAAATCGTTCTTGTCGTTCGGCTTGTAGTGAAAGTTGCCGATGATGTCGGTGGTTTTCACCGGGCCGGGGCCGTTATAGCCTTCGATGGCGATGGCCGGGAAGGTGTACTGGCCGAAGTAATAGTCGTTGATCGCGTTCGTACGGTCGAGCGCCGCATAGTACGAGAACTTGCGGTTCGGCGTTGCGCCGCCGTATTCGAGTGTGAGACTTTGCTGGTCGACACCGATGTTCGCACCGTACGAAGCGATGCCGAACGCGGGATACGTGCCGGTCTTGACGACCGAGTTGATGACGCCGGCGCCCGAGGCTGCGTCACCCGCGGAAAGACCGCCGGTGTACACTTCGATGTTCGAAATGCCGATGTTCGACAAGTTGGTCGTGAAGAACCCGGTGATCCGGTCCTTAATCGGGATGCCGTCGAATTCGTAGCCGATGTCGGTGATCGACTGACCGTGGATGCGCGGCTGCGCGGGGAACCCGGCGGACGTAACGCCCGGAACGGTTTGGATGTACTGATAGAGCGTCTTGTGCAGGTTGTCGCCGCCCGCGGCGGCGTTGAGCTGCTGACCCGAGACGGTATACACGTCGGTCGTCACGCTCGGCTGAACCAGGCTCGAAGCGCCGCGCGCGGTGACGCTCGCGATCGTTTTGAGGCTCTTGTTCAAACGAATGTTTTCGGTGACCGTGAGGTCTTGCTGCACGGTGATGCCGGTCAAGGTAGCCGGTTCGAAAGACTCGCGTTGGAACGACACGGTATACGTGTCGGGGATGAGCGACTGCAGCGCGTAAAAGCCGCGCGCATCGGTCGTCGTGGTGGCGGAGGCGCTGGGCGAAGCGGCCGAAACCTTGACGTTTGCAACCGGCGTTCCGGTCGAAGCGTCGACGACCGTTCCGGTGATGGTGCCGGTCGTGCCCGCCATTGCGGTAAGCGCGCCGAAGCCGGTAAAGGCAAACGCCGCTGCGATAAACGCAGCGACGAATCGCCAGTAACGTAGCGTGATGTGCATGAGAGTCATCTCCACCTGGAGAGCCGGACCGGCGTTCTGTGCGTCCCGGTAAGCTCTGCCAGAACAAAAGAAAAGCGACCCGGCGTGATCACACGCGCGTTCGCTGATGGCTTAAAATACCATTAACGTCGTCTCATTCCTGCGAAGGACGCGGCCGATTCCAACGGCAAGCGGACCGTTCGTAGGAAATGTAAAAAGGGGCCGCCTTTAACGGCCGCCCCTTTTTGCCAGATGCGTGCTTAGAACTTGTAGTTTAGGAAGAATTCGTAGCGCGTCGGGTCCGTCGTGAGGTTCTGGTAGATGTATCCCGGACGCGCCACGGTGCCGGAGCGAGGTCCGGTGTAGCTGAAGCAGCCCGTTCCAAGACCGTCCGTGCGGCTCGAGTCCGGGGGATTGAAGCACGGCGTCGTTGAGGATGCGTAGTCGTGCTGGTTATCCGTGAGATTCGTGACGTGCAGTCCGATGCTGTAGTGCGGGTTCAAGTCTTTGAGCAGCGTCACGTTGAGTTTCAAATAACCCATGCCCTGCGCTTCTGGGGCAAGTACGGGATTGG
>JALYTZ010000073.1 GCA_030854025.1 Vulcanimicrobiota bacterium | reverse complement strand
GGTACGCAAATGACGACGTTCGGTTTTGGTTTGAAGATCATCGAGAGCCACGAGCGGTCTTTCATCACCTTCTTGATGAAATAGCTGAGCATCGCTTCGGTCACTTCAAAGTCGGCGATCACGCCGTCGCGCAGCGGACGAATCGCTTGAATGTGCGCCGGCGTTTTGCCGAGCATTTGGCGCGCTTCCTCGCCGACGGCGATAGTGCGGCCATTGTTCATGTCCTTCGCTACTACCGAAGGCTCGCGCAAAACGATGCCTTTGCCCTTGACGTGCACCAGCACGTTCGCCGTGCCCAGGTCGATGCCGATATCCAACAGGTTCTCCTAAGTCGTGCTTTTGGGTCGGGTCGTAGGATACGCGCTCGTTTCGAAAAGTCCGGTTGGTTCGGGCGAGGGCGTGATCCCGCTCGAACGCTGGACCTGGCCTCCAAGTGTGGAGAGCATCTCTTCGAGGCGTTCGTAACCGCGATCGATGTATTCCAAGCCGATGATTTCCGTTTCGCCTTGCGCGGCCAACCCGGCCACGACCAGCGCTGCGCCCGCGCGAATATCCGGCGCTTCCACCGGGGCGCCCGAAAGCGATTCGACGCCTTTGATGACCGCCGCATTGCTTTCCATCGAAACTCGAACGTCGGCGCCCATGCGGGCAAGCTCGTTGACGTACGAAAAGCGGGCGTTGAAAATTGATTCTTCGACGACGCTGGTTCCGGGAACCGTGCACAGAAACGAGACGATCTGCGGCTGCAAATCCGTCGGAAAACCGGGATACGGCGCCGTCAGAACGTCGGTCCCGCCCTTCACGCCGTCGGCTTGCGCGCGAATCCAGTCGCTGCCTTGGGTGAGCTTCACTCCGCATTCCTGGAGCTTGAGCGTCACCGCGGAGAGCTGATCTGGATTGCACTGCGTGACGGTAACGTCGCCGCGCGTAATCGCGCCGCAGAGCAGCAGGGTTCCGGTCACAATCCGATCGGGAATAATCGTGTACTCGACGCCGTGCAGCTCGTTCACCCCTTCGATCGTAATCGAATCCGAGCCGGCGCCGCGAATGTCGGCGCCCATGGCAATGAGAAAGTCCGCGAGATCGGTGACTTCGGGTTCCATTGCGGCGTTGCGGATCGTCGTGGTTCCGGCGGAGATCGCCGCTGCCAGCATTGCGTTCTTCGTCGCGCCGACCGAAGGAATTCGGAATTCAACGTTGCCGCCGTGCAGGCGGCGGTTCTTTGCGGTCGCCACCAGATAGCCGTGCGCATTTTTGACTTCGCAGCCGAGTGCGCGAAACGCCTGTTCGTGCATGTCGGTAGCGCGGGTGCCGAGCACGCATCCGCCGGGGAGCGGCACCTCGGCGCGCCCAAACCGGCCGAGCAGCGGGCCGGCGAGATCGAACGACGCCGCCAACTTGCGTACGAGCGTGTACGGTGCGCGATGCGAGGCGACGTTGCTGGGGTCGATCGTCACCGTGCCGTCGCCTTCATGTCGCAGGCGCGCGCCGAGCGATTCGAGCAGCGACCACATCACCGATACGTCGGTAATGCGCGGAACGCGGTGAAGCGTGACTTTCCCTTTGGCGAGCAGCGAAGCTGCCATGATCGGGAGCGCAGCATTCTTCGCGCCGTGGGTTGCGACCGAGCCTTCGAGGCGGTTTCCGCCGCGCACGCGCAAGGTCGTTTCCAGGCGATCGAGTGTATTCATGTTCTGCTCGGCACGTTCGCCGAAGCGCTAATGGTGTCCGGTTAAACGAAGCTTCGCGTTCGCGAAGTCGATGGCTGCGGTTTCGCGTTCGGCCGCAAGCGGCGAAGTCGCGGCCTTTTGCCGTTCGGTCGCTTCGGTGAGATCGGTGCGCGTTTTCGCCACGTCTACTTCATCGAAGGCGAGCGCGGCGTCGACCAGTACGGTCAGCCGATCCGGTAAGGCCTGCATGAACCCTTCACCGGTTGCAAGTTCCAACCGCTTGACGGCGCCGTTTTCGATGATGTTCGCGCGAAGTACGCCCGGTTTGAGCGCGCTCAAAAACGGCGCGTGTCCGTGAAGAATGCCTTCCTCACCTTCGGTCGTCACCGCGATGACCAGCTCGGCATCGCCTTCGAAAATCACCTTCGTCGGCGTGATGAGCTTAAACGCAAGCGCAGAGGCCATTACGCCGTGGCGCCGAGTTTTTCGGCGGCTTCCTTCACTTCGTCGATGCCGCCCTTGTAGAAGAACGCCTGCTCCGGCAGCGTGTCGACCTTGCCGTCGAGAATTTCTTTGAACGACGCGATGGTGTCGGTGAGTTTGACGTACTTGCCCGGCGTGCCCGTGAATTGTTCGGCAACGAAGAACGGCTGGGAAAACATGCGTTGAATGCGGCGCGCGCGGCCGACGACGACTTTGTCGTCTTCGGAAAGTTCTTCGACGCCCAAAATTGCGATGATATCTTGCAAGTCTCTATACCGCTGCAGGGTTTCCTGAACGCCGCGAGCCACGTCGTAATGCTCTTGTCCGAGAATCTGCGGGTCGAGAATGCGCGAGTTCGAAGCCAGCGGGTCGACCGCGGGATAGATTCCCAGCTCCGAAATCGGGCGCGAGAGTGCCGTCGTCGCGTCCAAATGTGCGAACGTAACCGCGACCGCGGGATCGGTATAGTCGTCGGCCGGCACGTAGACCGCCTGCACCGAGGTGATCGAACCTTTGGTGGTCGAGGTGATGCGCTCTTCGAGCGAACCCATGTCGGTCGCGAGCGTCGGTTGATACCCAACGGCCGACGGCATGCGGCCCATGAGTGCGGAGACTTCCGAACCGGCCTGCAGATAGCGGAAGATGTTGTCCATGAACAGCAGCACGTCGGCGCCGAGTTCGTCGCGGAAATACTCGGCCATCGTCACGCCGGTCTGCGCGATGCGGAAACGCACGCCGGGCGGTTCGTCCATCTGTCCGAACACGAGCGTCGTCTGCGCGAGCACGCCGGACTCTTTCATTTCAAGCCACAAGTCGTTGCCTTCACGCGTGCGCTCTCCGACGCCGGTGAAAACCGAGAAGCCCTTGTGCACGGCTGCGATGTTGCGAATCAATTCTTGAATGAGAACCGTCTTGCCCACGCCGGCACCGCCGAAGAGGCCGACTTTGCCGCCGCGCGTGTACGGCGCCATGAGATCGATGACTTTGATGCCCGTTTCAAACAGTTTCGGCGTCGGGTCTTGCATCGCGAAGGTCGGCGCAGGGCGGTGAATCGGCCACATCGCGGCGGCCTTCACTTCGTCGTTGGAATCGATCGCTTTACCGAGCACGTTGAAAATTCGCCCAAGGGTTCCTTCACCAACGGGAACGGTGATCGGTTTGCCGGTGGACGTTACCGGCGCACCGCGAACCAGTCCGTCGGTCGAGCCCATTGCGAGCGTGCGGACTTGATTGTTGCCAAGTTCGTCCTGCACTTCGAGCACGAGATCGCGCGCCTGCATCGCCGTTC
>JALYTZ010000052.1 GCA_030854025.1 Vulcanimicrobiota bacterium | reverse complement strand
GTGCGACGCTGCTGCAGGAGTCCGCCTACGATCCGAACGCACTTTCGAGCGCGGGAGCCATCGGCATCGCGCAGTTCATGCCGGACACCGCAGCAGGCTTCGGAGTGGATCCCTACGCTCCGTTCGATGCGATCGCGGGAGCGGGTGCCCTGCTGGCCTCGTACGTGTCCGCGTACGCAAACGTTTATCCGGACCCGTATGCGGCAGCGCTCGCCGCCTACAATGCGGGGCCGGGAGCCGTGAGCGAATATCGCGGCGTTCCGCCGTATCCTGAAACGCGCGAGTACATCGGCGACATCTACGAGCGCTGGGGGCGCATTGCGAGCTACGAAGGGAGCGCGGCGCAACCACGAATAGGACCGAAATGAAAAATCGATTCGGTACGCTTTGCATGGCAGTGCCGGCGCTTTGCATCGCGCTTGCGGGGTGCGGCGGCGGAGCGTCGAGCGACCTCGCGTCGTTTCACGCCCCTTCAGGATGGAGAGCGGTCAACGTGTTCGGTATGTCGATGTTTATTGCGCCCGATTCAAAGTCCGGTAACGGGCAAGTGCTCATGCTCATGCGGCTGCCCCACGGCAGCAATGACTTTTCGACCGCGACCGGGCGCTACCAGCATGCGAAAATCGAGGCGCGCAAAACGATCACGATTTGCGGCAATCAGCCGGCGCAATACGTCGAACTGACCGGCGATCAAGCCGGCAAACACGATCAAGTGCAGATGGTCACGACCAAGTACGGCGACACGGCGTATATGGCGATGTACGCTCGCGGCGCCGGCGAACCGGTGAACTCCGACGCCGCCGCAGCAATTAAAGCGCTCTGTTTGAAGAAGTGATCAGAGGTTCTCTTAATGTAAAACGCGTTTGAAGAACGTTTGAACGAGGTTCCAGGAATCGGCGACCGTCTCGGCAGCGGCTTCATCCGAAACGTGTTTGCCGTGAGTGATTGCGTCCGGACTTTGTTTGCGAAAGAATGCGTGCCCGACGTTCGGATACACTTGGATGCGGGCGTCCTTTCCCGCCGCTTTGAGCGCGCTCGCGATCCGATCGATCTGTTCGGGCGGCGTACCTTCATCCTGACCCCCGAAACAGAGTAGAAGCGGACACGAGATCGCGTTTACGTCGGCCAGACCTTCCGGTTCGCCGCTTGCCATGGTCCGCCCAATGCTCGTTCCGTAAAAGCATACGGCTCCTGAAATTTCGGGCAACGTCGCAGTGATGAACGCGACCGTTCCACCCATGCAGAAACCCCACGTTGCAACTTTGCCCGGTTTCACGAAGCTCTGTTTTGCAAGCCATTCGATCGCCGCGGAAACGTCGGCCCGCAGCGATCGACGGTTGACGGACTTCGCGGCCGCAAAACCGATTTTCATTCCGTCTTCGGTGTACGGCTCGTTTAAGTCCGGATGCGTGCGATGATAGAAGTTGATGGCGAGGCCGACGTATCCGGCGCTGGCGACCAGATCCGTGATGCGTTTCATCTCGGCGTTCACGCCGAAAACTTCTTGCAGCACGATGACCGCCGGATGCGGCCCCGAGCCCTCCTCCGGCCGGGTCAAATAGGCCGGCATCTCCGAACCGTCGACTGGAATGGTCACCTGCTGATTCATCATGCTGATTGCTCCTTCGCGCCTGCAGGGTTTTAATGGGCAGGCTAGGTTTCCTGGGAACGGTTTTGGGAAAGGAACGCGAAATGAACCCGACGCTGACGATCGTTTCGGACCGGCTGGAGATCGTGTCTTCACCGCAGCCGAGTCACGCTGCGTCCTCGTCGTTTGCCGACGACGTGCGAACGGGCCTTACCGCGCCGGCGAAGTCGCTTTGGTCCAAATACTTCTACGACGAACTCGGATCGGCGCTCTTCGAAGCGATCACCGTCCTCCCAGAATACTACCTGACGCGCGCGGAGACCGAGATACTGCGCGAATGGGGCTGGGAAATCGTGCGCGCCCTCGGTAATCCAATCGAGTTTTTGGAACTGGGGAGCGGAAGCGCCGTAAAAACGCGCATTCTCATCGAAGAAGCGCTGCGCGTGCAGGGCACCTTACGGTACTGTCCGGTCGATATTTCACCGGAGGCGCTGCGCGCATCCGCGCTTGCGCTCGTGGACGCCTATCCCGCGTTGCGCGTGACAGCCTATGCTGCCGATTACTTCACGATACTTGGCAGCGATCAGCTGCGGTTTCAGAACCGCGTGCTGGCGATGTTCATTGGATCGAACATCGGTAACTACCAGCCTCACGAAGCGGCAAATCTGCTGCAATCGCTGGCAGTGTCATTACGCGCCGGCGACGGCCTATTGATCGGCGCCGATCTCAAGAAAGATCGGCAGACCTTGGAGCTAGCCTACAACGATCCGACCGGCGTCACGGCGGCCTTCGACAAAAACGTGCTCGCGCGAATCAATCGCGAACTGGGCGGCCGGTTCGACCCGCGAGATTTCGAGCACCTCGCCGTCTACGACGAAGATCGCGGCGTCATAAACTCGTTCTTGATTGCGCGGCGCGCGCACGAAGTGCGCATCGATGCTTTAAATTTGTCCGTCGAGTTCGCGCGAGGCGAACGCATCCACACCGAATCGTCGTATAAATTTTCTGTAGAAGACATCGCGCGCATCGGCGCGGCTGCGGGATTTCATCTGCAGCGGTCATGGTTCGATTCTGCGCAGCGTTTCAGCGTCAATCTGCTAGTGCGCGACCGTTCGTTCAATTCCGCGAAATAGCGCATCGACGGCGATCGCAAGGATGGCAGCCGGAACGCTGCCGGCGAGCGTTTCGGCGGGATACTGCCGGCTGAGCCCATCGAAGATGAACGTTCCGAGGCCGCCGGCGCTGGCGTAGGCCGCCAGCGTCGCGATGGCGATCATCGAAACTGCCGCGACGCGAACGCCGCCGAGCATCACCGGAAACGCGAGCGGAAGCTCCACTCGCCAGAAGCGCTGCCGCCCCGACATCCCAAGGCCGCGAGCCGCATCGACTTGCGCCGGATCGACGCCGAGCAGGCCGGCAGCGATGTTGCGAACGAGAACGAACTGCGCGTAGGCGACGAGTACGATGACGGCCGTCCAAAAACCAAGGCCGCTGTAGCGGACGAGCACCGCAAGCAGCGCGAGGCTCGGGATCGTGTAGATCGCACCCAGCACCCCGAGCAGCGGCCGCCCAAAGCGCCGCTGACGGGCCGCATAGACGCCCAGCGGCAACGCAATCGCTAACGCTAAAACGAGCGATGTCCCGACGAGCGCCAGATGCTGCAGCGTGTATGCGCCGACTTGCGGCAAGTGGGTGAACAGGTAATTCATCGGCGCAAGGCTTGTTGAATGTCGTCAAACGTGAGCGCTCCGGCGATCGTCCCGTCGTTCGTAACCGCCAACGTCTGCGCGCCCTGCAGAAACAACGCGAGCGATTCGCGCAGCGACGCGTGCGCTGCAATTGCGCCGTCGGTCGCCGCGACGGGTGCGCGCATTGCGTCGGCGGCCTGCATGAGACTCAAACGGCGAACTACGTCGTGGGTGTCGAGCAGACGTTCGACGTATTCGGTTGCGGGCGCGGTCAAAATGGCGAGGGGCGTGTCGTACTGCACGACCTTTCCTTCGCGCAGCACGACGATTCGATCCGCGAGCCGCAGCGCTTCGTCGACGTCGTGCGTCACGAAGAGGATCGTCGTCTTGAGCGTGCGCGCGATGCGCCGCGTCTCGTCTTGCAGCGACGCGCGCACGATCGCGTCGACGGCGCCGAAGGGCTCGTCCATCAGCAGCACCGGCGGCTCCGCCGCAATCGCCCGCGCGACCCCGACCCGCTGCTGTTCGCCCCCGGAAAGCTCGCGCGGATAGCGTCCGCGGTATCGGCTCGCGTCCAGAGCTACCAACGCTAGCAGCTCGTCGACGCGTTTTGTGATGCGGTCGCGATCCCAGCCCACCAACTGCGGGACGACGGCAATGTTTTGCGCGACAGTCAGATGCGAGAAGAGCCCGACCGCTTGGATGACGTACCCGATGCCGCGCCGCAGTTGCTCGGGCGGCGCATCGGCGACGTCACGCCCATCGACGGTAACGCGTCCGCTAGCGGGCACGACGAGCCGGTTGACCGTGCGCAAAAGCGTCGACTTGCCGCAGCCGGACGGGCCTAAGAAAACCGTGAAAGAACTCGCCGGAATCTCGAACGAAACATCATCGACCGCATTACGATCGAGCTTGGGATACCGGACTGAGACCGACTCGAAGGAAACCGGAGCGCCCTTCGTCGGGCCCGGCACATTCAATGCAGCGCGTGTCCCTTCAGAAAGGTGGCAGCGACTTGCGCGGGATCGGTCTTGTCGTGATCGACGGCGTAGTTCATCGAGCGGGCGGCGGTGTCGGTGATCATCGGCGCAACGGCGTTGAGAACGGTTGCGATCGTTGGGTTGGCTTTGAGCGTTGCATTGCGCACGACCGGGGCTACGTTGTACGGCGGCCACAGATGCTTGTCGTCTTCGAGCAGAATCAGATTGTTCGCGCCGATCTGCCCGTCGGTCGTGAACGCCTGCGCGACGTCTGCGTCGCCGTGCAGCAGCGCCTCGTACTTTAACCCGGCGTCGTACGTCTTCACGTCTTTGAAGTGAAAACCGCCGTACACGCGCTGCATTCCGGGTATTCCGTCGGGACGGCCGAGGAATTCGGCTAGCGCCGCCAAGCGTAACTGCGGCGCAACCGTCGAAAGCTGCGAAAGCGTTTTGAGGCGGTATTTTTGTGCGACGGGCTGCGTGGTGACGAGCGCCTGTGAATCGTTCATCGGTGACGGCTGCAGCCACGTCAAGTCGAACTGCTTTTGGTATGCAGCTTGCACGGTGCGATAGATCGCAGTTGGGTCTTGAATCGGCGCATGGTGCAGCACGTCGATGAGTCCGGTTCCGGTGTACTCGGGATACAAGTCGATGTCGCCGCGCTGTAACGCGGCCATGCAAATTTGCACGCTCCCCAGATTCAGGTGCCGCACGACGGTGAAACCGGCGCGTTCGAGCGCCTGCGCGTAGATTTCACCGATGACCAACGCTTCGGTGAAATTTTTTGAAC